>JASJBY010000066.1 GCA_030066245.1 Gammaproteobacteria bacterium | reverse complement strand
CTATCGTGACGGGTGTGCGCGAGCGCATGCCTCAGATTGTGAATGCGAGCCGGGAACGCATTCGGGAAAAACTGGGCGAACTGCGGGCGGAGCTCGATGAGCAGCGGGTGGAGCAGGAAATCGTCATCTTCGCGCAGAAAGTGGACGCGGCGGAGGAGCTCGACAGACTCGACGCCCACATCACCGAGGTACGGCGCGTACTTTCCAGCGACAAGCCCATCGGCCGCCGCCTGGACTTCCTCATGCAGGAGCTGAACCGCGAGGCCAACACCCTGGCATCCAAGTCGGCCGATGCCGAAACGACGCGGGCCGCGGTCGACCTGAAAGTGTTCATCGAGCAGATGCGCGAGCAGGTGCAGAACGTGGAGTGACCGCCGCCGGTGGCGGCCTCTTGCTGCGCCACGTCGCCCGGTATCAGCAACGAGACACTGAAACGACAGTCATGTCCGGCAAGCTCTACGTCATCTCCGCGGCCTCCGGCGCCGGCAAGACCAGCCTGGTGAAAGCCCTGGTGGAGTCCACCGAGGGCATCTTGGTATCGATGTCCTGCACCACGCGCCCCAGGCGCACTGGCGAGACGGACGGCGTGCATTACCATTTCCTGACGCCGGAGCGCTTTCAATCCATGTTGGACGACGGGGGGTTCCTGGAGCACGCCAGCGTATTCGACAACCGATACGGCACATCCAGAGCCTGGGTGCAGGAGCGGCTGCAGAGCGGTTTCGACGTGATCCTCGAAATCGACTGGCAGGGAGCCCGGCAGGTGCGCGAGCAGCATCCGAACGTGGTCAGCGTGTTCGTGCTGCCGCCCTCGCGAGAAGAGCTTGAGAGTCGCCTGCGGGGCCGAGGCCAGGACAGCGACCAGGTGATTGCCCGGCGAATGCAGGACGCCGTGGCGGAGATGTCCCACTACCATGAGTTTGACTATCTAGTGGTCAACGACGACTTCGAGACGGCACTTGGCGAGCTGAAGAGCATCGTTCACGCCGAGCGGCTGCGCCAGAACATGGTGGCCACCCGTGAGCGCAGGCTCATCTCCGCACTTCTGGCATAAGCGTCCGGATGACATTAGACTAGGAAGGTTAGCCGTTATCCTTAAGGCCGAATGGAGTTTGCATGGCTCGAATAACCGTTGAAGATTGCCTGGAGAAGATCGATAACCGCTTCCAGCTCGTGCTGGTGGCGACCAAACGAGCGCGTCAGCTGGCCATGGGCGCCAGTCCCATGGTCGAGGAAGAGAACGACAAACCGACCGTCATCGCGCTGCGCGAGGTCGCGGATGGACTCGTTGACGAGTCCGTGTTGGATGACGTAAGTGCCCAGGAGCACATCGGAGAGTCGCTGGTTAGCGAGGAAGAACTCGTCGAGGGCGCCGCCCCGGGGTCCCCCGTTTAGGCAGGGGCCCGGCGGTGCGGGTGTCGCGACCCGTCCGGCGGCTCTGCAGGCAACTTCACACGCGGTGTCACGCCGTCACCCGCGTGAAGTAGTGGCAAATGAATGTAAGTGTTGCGCCGCAAGTAACGCCTCAGTTCCTAATAAGCGACCTGTGTAGCATCCTCGAGAAATATCTCGATGGCGAACAGGTAAAGGAAGTCTATCGGGCCTATCTGCTCGGTGCCCAAGCCCACGAGGGCCAGCGTCGCGCCTCCGGCGAACCTTACATCTATCACCCCGTGGAGGTGGCCCGCATACTCGCGGGCATGCACCTCGATCACCAGACCATCATCTCCGCACTGCTCCACGACGTCATCGAAGACACCGATGTCGACAAGAAGCAGTTGGGTCGGGAGTTCGGCAAGGAGGTCGCCGGGCTGGTGGATGGCGTCAGCAAGCTGACCCAGATCGAGTTCGAGAGCCGCGCCGAGGCCCAGGCCGAGAATTTCCGCAAGATGCTGCTGGCCATGACCCAGGATATCCGCGTCATCCTGGTGAAGCTGGCCGACCGCCTCCACAACATGCGCACCCTCGGTGCTCTGCGGCCCGAAAAGCGCCGCAGCATCGCCCGCGAGACCCTGGAGATCTATGCCCCCATCGCCAACCGGCTCGGCATCAACGACATGCGCATCGAGCTGGAGGATCTCGGCTTCTCCGCTCTCTATCCCCTCCGCTCGCAGGTGCTCAAGGCCGAGGTCAAGAAGGCCAGGGGACATCGCAAGGAAATCATCAAGAAGGTCAGGACGGCCATCAAGCGGCGCCTGCGCCAGGAAAACCTGCAGGGTGACGTGAAGGGCCGCGAGAAACATCTGTACAGCTTGTACAAGAAGATGCGGAACAAGCGCCTCTCGTTCGCCGAAGTGCTGGATGTGTATGCTTTCCGCATCATCGTGGACCGGGTCGACACCTGCTACCGGGTGCTCGGCGCCATACACAACCTCTACAAGCCGGTGCCCGGCAAGTTCAAGGACTACATCGCCATACCCAAGTCCAACGGCTACCAGTCTCTGCATACTGTGCTGTTCGGTCCCTACGGAGTACCCCTCGAGGTCCAGATACGGACGCGGGAAATGCATCAGCTGGCGCAAGCGGGCATCGCCGCGCACTGGCTCTACAAGAGCGACGGCGACAAGGCCAACGTCGCCCACAAACGTGCCCGGCAGTGGATGCGGGAGCTGCTGGAGATGCAGAAGAGCGCTGGCAACTCCCTGGAGTTCATCGAGAACGTGAAGGTAGACCTGTTTCCGGACGAGGTTTACGTGTTCACGCCCAGAGGAGAGATCATGGAGTTGCCCCGCGGCGCCACGGCCGTGGACTTTGCCTATGCCGTGCACACGGATGTGGGCAACACCTGCGTGGCAGCGAAAATCGACCGCCGCTACGCACCGCTCAGCACCGCCCTGCTGAATGGCCAGACCGTGGAGATCATCACGGCGCCCTGGGGACGTCCAAATCCCAACTGGCTGAACTTCATCGTCACCGGCAAGGCTCGCGGAAACATCCGCAGCTTCCTCAAGAACCTGAAGCAGCACGAGGCCCTGGAGCTCGGTGAACGACTGCTGAAGAATGCCCTGGCCAACGAATCCCTGGTGCTGGAGGAGATCCCGGTCGAACGCATGGAGGGCCTGCTGAAAGATCTGTCGCTCTCGACCATGCAGGACCTGCTGACCGACATCGGGCTGGGCAACCGTATAGCACCCCTGGTTGCGCGGCGGCTCGCCCCTCAGCCGGATGAGGATCACTGCGCCAAGGAGCCCGGACCCAAGCCGCGAACGACACACCTGGCGATCAAAGGCACCGAAGGCATGGTGGTGAACTTCGGCAAGTGCTGCCGGCCCATCCCGGGTGATCCCATTCAGGGATTCGTCAGCGCGGGCCGCGGGGTGGTCATCCATACCCAGAACTGCAGGAATGTGGCGGAGCACCTCAAGCAGCCGGAGAAACTCATCGACGTGGAGTGGGGGAGCAGCGTGGAAGGCGAGTTTCCCGTGGAAATCCGTGTCCAGGCGGCCAACGAGCGAGGCGTCCTCGCCACGGTGGCTGCCGCGATCTCCGATGCCGGCGCCAACATCCAGAATGTCGACATCGAGGATCGGGACGGCCTTTATTCGTCCATGACTTTCCTCATCGACGTGGCGGACCGGCAGGACCTGGCGCAAGTCATGCGCCGCATCCGTCCCATTCGCTTCGTCAACCGGATTTTTCGCACCCGAAGCTGAGTTCGCACTACCCTGTGTCTTTCCCATGCCACCCTCTGGTACCAGGCCGGAGGATCGGCTGGGCTTGACTGAGAATCGAAGGCTGCATGGCTATGAGCAAGAGCATCATAAGCACCGACCAGGCTCCCGAGGCCATTGGCACTTACTCGCAAGCCGTGAGAGTAGGCGATAGCGTGTATCTGTCCGGCCAGATACCGCTGGATCCGGCAACCATGACCCTGGTCGACGCGGACATCCGCGCCCAGATCCACCGCGTGTTCCACAACCTCAAGGCCGTCGCCGAAGCGGCGGGCGGCGGCCTGGGAGACGTGGTGAAGCTGAATGTCTTTCTCACCGACCTGGCCCATTTCGGCGCAGTGAACGAGGTCATGGCAGAGTACTTTCACGAGCCCTACCCGGCACGCGCCGCCGTCGGGGTCGCGGCCCTGCCCAAGGGCGCCCAGGTGGAAATGGATGCGATCATGGTTCTCCCAGGGTGAGTGTTCCCGGAGAGCGGCAACGCCACGCATCTTTGGGGTCTGTCGGCAGCACCGCTGCCGAGGAGTGGCTCGCGGCCACACCGATAGCGGAGCTGCACGGGGTCGGCAGCCGCATGGCTGCACGTCTGGCCCGACTCGGGATCCACACTGTTCAGGACGCGCTGTTTCATCTCCCGTCTCGTTACCAGGATCGCACCCGTGTCCAGCCGATAGGGAGTCTGCGCACCGGCGACGAGGTGGTTATTGTCGGGGAAATCACCCATACCCGATTGCGCTACGGCCGCCGCCGCTCGCTGCTGAGCACGGTGCGGGACGGGACCGGCAGCATCACCCTGCGTTTCTTTCACTTCTCCGCGGCGCAGCAGGCTGGCCTGGAGACCGGGCGGCGCATCCGTTGTTACGGCGAAGCACGTCGGGGAACAAGCTCTCTGGAGATGGTCCACCCGGAGTACCGGTTAATGGAGCCCGGGGAGACGCCGGTGCTGGACAGTACGCTGACCCCTGTTTATCCCACGACCGAAGGCCTGCACCAGCTCAGGCTTCGTCGCATAACCGACCAGGCGCTGGAGCTCCTGGACCGGCAACCGCCGGCCGAGCTGCTCCCGGAGCCGCTGCTGGAGACACTTGGCCTGCCGACCCTCTTGGATGCCCTGCGTGTGGTGCACCGCCCGCCGCCGGAGACCTCGAGCCGTGAACTCGCAGTAGGCACCCACCCCGCCCAGCAGCGGCTGGCGTTCGAGGAGCTGCTTGCTCACCACCTGAGCCTGCGGATGCTGCGCAGCCGGGTGCAGAGTCATTCCGCGCCGGCGCTGCGCTCTGGCGGCCATCTGCGGCAGCGTTTGCTGGACTCGCTGCCGTTCCGCCTGACCGGTGCCCAGCACCGGGTCGGGGAGGAAGTGGGCGCCGATCTGGAAAAACCCTGCCCCATGCAGCGTCTGATTCAGGGTGACGTGGGCTCCGGCAAGACCGTTGTTGCCGCGCTGGCAGCGCTGCAGGCCATCGAGGCGGGTTATCAGGTTGCCGTCATGGCGCCCACGGAATTGCTGGCCGAGCAGCACCTGCGCACCTTTTCCCAGTGGTTCGAGCCACTGGCGGTGCCCGTGCTATGGCTTTCCGGCCGTCTCGGTCTCCGGCAGCGCCGCATGCAGCTGGCGCGGATTAGCGAAGTCGGAGCATCTCTGGTGGTCGGCACCCATGCCCTGTTTCAGCAGGAGGTTGCCTTTGCCCGGCTGGCCCTGGTGATCATCGACGAGCAGCACCGCTTCGGCGTGCATCAGAGACTGGCCCTGCGCGACAAAGGGCAGCGTGACGGCAATCACCCCCACCAGCTCATCATGACAGCGACGCCCATTCCGCGCACCCTGACCATGACCGTCTATGCCGATCTGGACACCTCGGTCATCGACCAGCTGCCACTCGGCCGGGAGCCGGTGGAGACGGTTGTGGTGCCCGACAGCCGCCGGGAGGAGGTCATCGAGAGGCTTCGCACAGCTTGCGCCGCCGGCCGCCAGGCATACTGGGTCTGCACGCTCATCGACGAGTCCGAAGCGCTCCAGGCACAGGCGGCATCCGAGACCGCCGCGAGGCTGCGGGAGACGCTGCCGGAACAGGTGGTGGGGCTGGTCCATGGCCGCATGAAACCCGGCGAGAAAGAAGCGACCATGGATGCCTTCAAGTCCGGCAGCATCAATCTGCTGGTGGCAACCACGGTCGTCGAGGTGGGCGTGGATGTCCCGCGGGCCAGCCTGATGGTTATCGAGAACGCCGAGCGTCTGGGGCTTGCGCAGCTGCACCAGCTGCGGGGGCGCGTGGGTCGGGGCGTCGATAAGAGCAGCTGCCTGCTCATGTACCACGGGCCGTTGACCAAACAGGCGCGGGCGCGGCTGGCCGTGCTGCGGGACAGCAACGACGGCTTTGCCATTGCGCAAAGGGACCTGGAGCTGCGTGGTCCCGGCGAGGTGCTGGGGACCCGGCAGACCGGCATGCTGCAGTTCCGCATTGCCGATCTGAGCCGTGATCGCAGCCTGTTCCCGGCCGTGGAAAAGGTGGCGGGCGCACTGCTTGCCCATCACCGGCAGCGTTTGATGCCGCTCGTGAACCGCTGGATAGGGAATGGGTTAAACTATGAAACCGTGTGAGGCATGCCGCTGCGGCTGGCCCGCCCAGTCCATGTTTTCCAGGCGACAGCCCGTGACCCAGACCGCGTGATGCGTGACGAGGACCCCCAAGCCATCGTGCACAGACACGTCGACCGGTATGAAAAGCCACGCGCCGCTCTGAGGCGGACCGCGCTCGCCGGACCACTGCCCCCGCGACACGCGGCCGACAGCAGCCGTTCGGGGAATCGTAGTGGACCTCATGACCGGTGAGTCAGGCCAACGCCCCACTGTGGCAGCGGCGCGGCCAGCTTCATAACGCGGCGATTCCAGCAAAGCTGAAGGGTTGGCTGTGCGAGGAACGCTCCCTGACCCGGCGCCTGCGGCTGCAGTGTTCGCAACCGTTCGCTCTCCAACTCATCAGCCAGCGTTGGGAGCAACCGCTTGCAGATGAGCGCGGCGCACTGGGTTTGAGAGCCGGGCGGCTGGCGCTGATTCGCCAGGTGCGCCTGCTCTGTGGTCACCACCCGCTGGTGTTCGCCCGCAGCGTCATACCCAGTCAAACCCTGCGCGGCACAACCCGACGCCTGGCGCGCCTCGGCAACCGGCCCCTCGCCGACCTGTTATTCACCCATCGCAGCGTGCAGCGGGGAGAAATGGAGTTCACTCTGCTACGGCCGGGTCATACGCTTCACGGGTTGACTCGGCAGGCCTTGTCTCTCGGTGATGAGCCCTTGTGGGGACGCCGCTCCCTGTTCCTGTTTAGGCAAAAGGCACTCTTGGTCAGCGAAATGTTCTCTCCTGCGATCAGCCTGGCAGCGGCGCTTGATGACTGAATCATCGCGATCCGACGATGCCGACGGATAAACTGCTGGACCGGCTGCACCAATACGCGCTGTTGATGCGCCTGAACAGGCCCATTGGTATTTTTCTGCTGCTGTGGCCCACGCTCTGGGCGCTGTGGATTGCCTCCGAAGGCACACCGGACCCGCTGGCGACTGCGGTGTTAATCCTGGGCGTCGTGCTCATGCGCTCGGCGGGCTGTGTCATCAATGACTACGCCGACCGCGACTTCGATCCGCACGTGGCCCGAACCCATGCCCGCCCGCTGGCGTCAGGCCAGGTCTCGAGCTGGGAGGCCATCGCGCTGTTCCTGCTGCTGGCCTTCGTCGCCTTTCTGCTGGTGCTGATGCTGAACTGGAACACGGTGCTCCTGTCGCTCGTCGCCCTGCCGCTGGCCGCCACGTATCCCTTCATGAAGCGCTACACGCATCTGCCCCAGGTGCATCTGGGTGTAGCCTTCGGCTGGGCGGTACCCATGGCCTTCACGGCCCAGACCGGCGAGTTTCCGCCGCCGGTGGCCTGGCTGCTGCTCACCGGGGTGGTCCTTTGGGCCGTGGCCTACGACACCATCTACGCCATGGTGGACCGGGAAGACGACATCCGTATCGGTGTGAAATCGACGGCCATTCTGTTTGCGGAGGCGGATAGGGCGATCATCGGCGGCATCCAGGCAAGCTTCCTGCTCGTACTGGTGCTGGTCGGGCAGAAGCTGCAGCTGAGTGGCTTCTACTACGCAGGCATCGCCGTGGCGGCGGGGTTAATGGTCTATCAACAGTATTTGATCAGGAATCGACTGCCGGCAGCCTGCTTCAAGGCATTCTTGAACAACAACTGGCTCGGCATGGCCGTATTCGCCGGCACCTTCCTGCATTATTTTTATCAGGGCTAGACCCCGCCGACAGGCGCAGCCCCGCTGCGCGCTCCTTTGCGCCGACTCGTCAAAGGGCGCCTTCGTAGATGATGCGCCAGGCACCATCGGCCTGGCGGCGCCAGTACTGCCGCTTGTTTGTCAGGTCCTGGTGGCGATCGCTGCTGTAGGCCTGCCGGAACGTGGCCACCACCATGTGGGGCTCGCCTGGATAGGCCAGCAGACTGAGGTCCGAGATGTCGACCTGGATATAACGCTTTTTGGCGTTCACGGCTTTCTTGTAAGCCATCCAGGCAGCGTGGTTCTTCCGACCGCTGCGAAAATCCGGGGCGTAGTGTCGGCTGTAACGGTCAATGTCCCGGCTCTCCCAGTCCTGCCGCCAGGACTCAATGGCAGCGGTTAGGGTTTGGCGTTGTTCCACCAGTGCCTGGGGCGCTACCCAGTCGACGCTTTCTGCGATCACGACCGCGGTCCGGTCGATTTCCATGAACGGCGCCAGGCTCTTGAAGTCAGCGTTGGCCAGTGTCACGCAGCCGTCGCTGGTGCGTGGAGGTCGACTATAGGTGTCGCTCGGCACGCCGTGCAGCCAGATCCCGTATCCGGTTTTGCCCAGGCGCCGGTCCCAGACGTTGGGATAGTCGATGGGAAATGCCCCTGCCCCGTAGAAATCCGGCAGCTTCTCGGGCGGAATGTAGTCCGACACGAAGTACACGCCGACCGGGGTCTTGCGGTCGCCTTCGCGAACCTTGATGGGGCCGTTCTTGCCGGTGGACGCGTAGTAGTCGGCCGCCAGCTCCGGTCCGCTGCGGGTATTTTCGAACAGGTACAGTCGCGATCTGTCCACATCGACCACGATGACCTGTCGTTGAGTGGGAGACAGCTGAATCAGGCTGGCGGGCAGCCGATCCGCCCCCGGATGGGAGAGATGATGCTGCAAACGGGACAGGGCCTCGTCCCGAAGCCCGCGCACCGGTTCCCGCCGCGACCGGCCCTCGACGTTGCCGAAACGCTCGATGGGCTGGGCCTTGGCCAGAAGCAGATCCCCGTACACGAGCTGCGCAAGGCGAAACTTGGGGTTTTTCTCCACCAGGCTCTCGATGCTGCCTATGGCCGCGTCGAGACGCTGTCGATGCACGTGGTGCAGTGCCTCCACCAGGAGCGCTTCGTCGTGTATCTGTGTTGAGGCAACGGAAGCCTGCTCGCCCTGGGCCGCGTCACTACCCACGGCGGGCCAAGGGAAAGCGAAAGCCGCTGCCGCGAGCCAGGCCGCCGCTCGACTCTGGCGAACGCCGCGCCCGTTTCGGTGGGCAGGCCGGCTACTGAACAACCTGCTCACTGAGGATCTTCCACTCGTCTCCGACCCGGGTCATCTGCATGGACTTTCTTGTCCGGTCGCTGTAAGTGTTCGACCGATAGGTCTGCACGAAACTGACCTGAGCCCGGCCAGGCGCATGCATCTCAACCTCGGGATCGATCACCGACACCTGAATATAGCTGGGCTTGGCCAGCCGCTGCCGTCGCTGCGCCTCCCAGCGCGCGCGGCTCAGGCCCCGGGGCGGCTGGAAACCGGTGGCGTAGTGGGCCAGGTACCGGTCCACGTCCTGGGTCGACCAGGCGGTAGCCCAATCCGACACGGCCAACAGCACCTTGTCCTTGTCAGCCACGGCCATCGCAGCAGACCGGGACAGGGCCCCGTCGACAGCCTCCCGGTGGTCGGTGCCGGCGATGAACGAGTCGACCTCTCCAGGCACCGACTGCTCGGTGCGTTCGGAGAAAAGCTCGTTCACCAGCGCCAGCTTGGCCTGCGCCCCGCGGTTGCCTTGGTCCAGGGCAAGGGCGCTGTCGTAAGCCGCCGCAGCCATCTTCGCGTACAAATCGCCCAGGTTCTCATGGGCGGTGGCGTAGCTCGGGTGGGTGTTGATGGCCAGGAGCAGGGACTCGCGCGCCTTCTCGTAGTTACCGTCGGCCGCATAGAGGACGGCCAGATTGTTGTGGGGCTCGGGCAGATCAGGGTATTCCTGCGCCAGCGCTGCGAACACTTCCACGGCGTCTTCGCTTCGGCCTGCCTTGACCAGCAACAGGCCCTTCAGAAAACGCGCATCGGTATCCTGCGGGTGCTGCGCCATGAACGCGTCCAGCCGCTCCCCGGCGGTCGCCAGCTGTCCCTCCTCCATCAAAGACCGAATCGTTCCCAGCTCCTGACCGTCCGTGGCTCCCGCTTGGCCAATCGACAGCATGAGGAGCGATACCACAAAGGCCTGCAACGCTCTCATATTCCGAATGCTTTTGTAAGTTTAAAACCTTCTCATTTTAGCAATTGACTATCGCAACTCAACAACACGACGCAGGCCGCCTGACGCGCTGCCGAGCGTCGCCGGCACGAGATTGTTTCACCCACGGCGTCGCTGTGCCGGCCGGGCGCAGGCAGGTAAACGTCAAGCGCGGCGGCTGGGTCGTCAGTTCACGTGGACGAGCAACGCCGTAGCATCATCCTGCGCGGGATAGCCCTGCCGAAAGCTGTCCACGGCCTGAAACAGAGGCGGCAGAATCTCGCTCGGGCCACCCTGACAGAGCTGCTCCAGCATCATCACAAGGCCGGCGGCGCCCAACATATCGTCGGGCAGCTTTGGTCCCTTCCGGGCCTCGGAGAGACCGTCGGTGAAAAACAGGATCCGGTCGCCGGCGGCAAGCGCCAGCCGCTCTTCTCCATAGGCGCGCCCCACGCCGAAGCCATAGCCGAGCAGCGGCCCGTGCACGCTGGAGAATGGCTGCACCCGACCTTCGCGACAGAGCAGCGGCTGGGGATGACCTGCGTTGCTGCAGGCAGCCGACATGTCTTCCCCGTCGATCACGCAAACAGCCACGGTGATGGGTATGTCCCGAGGCCCGTTCCTGGCGAGGTGGCGATCCAGCTGTTGAATGATTTCCCCGGGCGGCAACCCCCGTTCCGCCAGGCCGCGCAGTTCACCCCGGACCGTAGCCAGGGTCAGCGAGGTCTTGGCGCCGTGACCCATCACGTCCCCGACCACCAGAAGATATCGCTCCGGGCCAAGACCGATGACATCGCAGTAGTCTCCTGATGCGTAGGTGAGCGGCTGCCACCGGGTCTCCATGGAGAACCTGGCGCTCCTTTCCAGCAGCGCCGGATTCGGCAACAATCCTCTCTCCACCGCCTGCAGCTCACGGTGCTCATCCCGCACCGCGGTCTCCCGGTCGGAGATGCGGCGGGTCTGTTGCACGAGGGTGGTCAGCAGGGCGCTCATGACGGCCGGGTCGCCCTCCAAAACCCATCTCAGATCCGCCGCAGACATTTCCAGAGCCTCTGTATCGGCCGCGGCCCTGACCGTCGCCGTGCGTGCGCCGCCTCCCAGGGCGCTTATTTCTCCGAACAGCTCATTCGGTCCAATGTGATTGACCACCTCACCGGCAATGAGCACATCACAGGAGCCGGACAACAACACGTAGACTTCCCCGCCGGCCTCGCCCTCCCTGACGACGAAGTCGCCCAATGCATAGCGACAGATGCGACTCCGTTGCCGAAGCCGCTCGCGGGTGCCCGCATTGAGCGCCTCGAGGAACTGTATGCCGCCGACTTGTGTGTTCGCCATTGTGTCACCCACTCGGGCCCACCCTGGGCTGGATTCGCCCGACGCTGCCCGTACAGATGGAATGTGAAACCGAAAGCGTGCGGCGACGGAGTATTAGTCTACAACAGTCGACCCGCGCGGACGGCGGGAGTGACGAAATCTCGACTAGACCTGTGGGCAGCTCGACGGCGTCGTCCGCCGGGATGGGCGGCAGCGGACCCCCGGCCTAGAAACACGCAGGGCAGCGCACTCCACGGGAGGAAAACCTGGAAGCTCTGAGCGGCCCTGTCACCGGCGGTCGCAGAGAGGGGGCTTACAGGAGACGGCGTTCCTCTACCAGCTGAGTGCGACTGGCAGTGAGCCGCCGCGCCGAGTGCTAACCCTGGCACGCGGCTTGCTGCCGTCGGAAACAGAAAGGGATGAGAACGACATTTGCGCCCGTGCAGCCGTCTCTTCTACGGATTCCCACGGACATGCTCCAGAAACATACGCACATTGCTCAGGACCAGGCTGCGATGACTCAGTCGGCGGTCCGAGACACTTCCCATGCCCGGTCGGCAGGCGTCGATACGGGTGGCCAGGGGGGGGAGACGGAAGACCGCCCCATGCAGGAGATCATCGCCCGGCGGGTAAGCCGACGCGCACGCCGACGGCTCCTCGTGGCCCTGCTGCCCCTGCTCCTCGTTACGGCCGTGCTAGTGTACCTTCTGGCCCGCTACGGCCTATGAGCGTCGTCGGGGCCCGAGGCCAGGTGACCAGCCGCTCAGTCGGGTCGGCGGTCAGCGTCGGTGAGCGCGGCTTCTCTCAACCTGAGAGGGCAACTCTCCCAGTCGCCCTTCGCGCAGGCGCGACGGTGGCACTCGAACTCGCAGCCCGCAAGCTCGACGGGCACGTCCTGCATGATGCGCTCCCGGAGCCAGCGGATAAGTGCGCGCAACGACGGCATCGCTGTCAGGTGACTCCGGTCAACACACCTGCCTGCGCCCAGGACACGCGGCGTAGCCCAACCACTTGCATTTGAAGCCCCCTCTGGCCTCTCATCAAGCACCTGTCGACAGACGATGCAATTGCCGTGCTAGATTTAAGAAAACAATCACTTGCGGTATGGCGGGGCGCTTTTCAGGGCAAATTTGTAAAGATGACCGACACAGGGCAGCGGCGCGGCCCACAGCCGGGCTCAAGGTAGGGGCGGGAGTGCCATCGAAACAATCGACCGCAGCCAGTAAAAAAGAAACCCCGCTGTTAGGCGGGGTGAGCCCGAAGGGACATGGGTAAATCCTGTAACTTGTCTGTGACCGCTGCTGGCAGCGAATTACTCGTAACTATCGCCAAGATACGCGCCGGCGACTGTGAGTTGCTTCACACAGTGGACACAGTCTTTGTGCGCCTCCTCACACGGGCGAGCAAGCCTTTGCGGCCTCTTCGTGGACAGCCGTCGTCCACCCGATACCGCTTATCGGCCGATATGGATCCGTGAAGCCGGTCACGGCAGTCTGCTGACGCGCGAGCCAGACTTTTCTTAAAGACCGGCGGACCTCCAGCATCCTCGCAGGCTTCGAACGCAACACCATGGGTACAGCAGTCGGTCTCGGTCAGAGACTCAAATCACGACTCCGCGTGCTGCGCTTGCATACGCCCCCCGCAACGCTAAGATTCTGGGGGCTGGCCTTGCTCCTCGACCGGGCGCGGTGGCAACTCCGGGATGACACCCTGAATATCTCCCCGGGCGATACCTTTGGCACAGCCCGTCTTCGCAGCTTCAGCTGGCTTACGACCCAGAGCGTGACCTGGGCCTCGTACTTGCGCGTGCATCAGAAACGCTGGTAGCGCAAAGGGTACGTGGCTCGCGGATCAACTGTGACTTTGATCACAGAGACGCCCTGCCAGGCGCGCGATAATGGCCTCAAGACAGACGGAGAGTTAAAGCAATGGCAAGCGGAATCGTAAATCTGGCACCCCTGTATGCCGCAAAACATGGCGAATTGGGCGCAGGGCAGGCCGGCTCTCCTGTATCGGAGGATTCGAGGCAGCTGGGATCCGCATCGCCCGAGACTGTGGCGCGCAAGATTGCCAAGCGCGCGCGGTTCCGGGTCATTGCCATACTGACCCCGCTAGCCTTTCTTGTTATCTTGCTCCTCTTTGCCATCGGCCGCGTGGGCTTCTAGAACGCCCCGCAGTCCAAGCCCCGGCGATTCTCCTGTAGCAGCCCCAGACGGCGCCAGCGGTTGCCGTCTTTTCACCACACCATGGACGGCATCGTAGTTCGGCCCGGTAACTGGAATGCGTTGGCATTGTCCGGCATTGGCGGGGCCCGGTGTGTGATGCCGGAACGCCGCCAAGCTGGCTAGCTTGCAGTCACCAGCATAGCGAACATTCCTGCGGTCTGGGCGAAATAAACAATCGCCACGCCGTGAATGATGCGCCGTGGACGTATGCGCCAAACCTGCAGCCGACTCGCCACAGCTACCAGCGTGACCACGAGCAGTCCCCAGAGCAAACTGCGCACGTTGACGAACCAGTGGATATCCCGGTCGAGGAGCACCTGCATAAAGGGATTCGCTTCCACAAACTTCCCCGTATCCAGCATAAGAATGGTGAGAACGGTGTCCGCCTGAGCCAGCAGCAAAATACCCAGCACGACCACCAACAGACGCGTCGGATAGTGGTCCAGATGTGCGTGCGGAAGGTCTGCACTCCGTCGAATCATCCGCCGTCGCCCCCGAAATCCCCAATACCAACGAGAAAGGAATGGCGAACGCTGCCGGCGATCGGCACTGCGTCGTTGGAGCGTTGCCTCGCGGCCGTGGCTTGGTGCGTTGTTCTCAGTCATCAATGCGACTCCTTGACACCGTTTACCGCTCAAAAGCAAATGGTGTGCCGCCATGACAATCCTCAATTTTTTCCGATACTTACCTGGCGCACGCCGTTCCAGCGCAGGGAAACTATAAAAAATCTCGACACCTGTAGCGATTCGACGTCCGTCGCAGTCATAGGACACGGGGGCCAACTTGCGCTGTGCGACAGCTTTGTCTTGTCGAATATGCGAACAGTGCCACAGTCACCTCGTTCCGGCTTTCCCATACTCGGGATATGCAACAACCGGGTAAGCCTGGAGAGGGAACTACCGTGAGACATTACTCCGCACGTCACCTGCCTCACCTGGCGGCCGCCAAGCGCGCCCTGATCGAGGGCTTCGAGGCTTTTCTTACAGGACAGGCCATCTCCGCAAACATGCACGATCCGCACAGGTGCCCGCTGACTTACACAGCCTGGCGAGCCGGCTGGCGGGAAGCCAAAGCGGCATTGCGTGCGTCAGACAAGGGCGGCGAAAGATTGCGGATGCCGGCCAGAGCACGCGGCTGACCCACCCTGTGGGCAGCACCGCTGACGATACTTTGGGCAACCGGTCGCGGAGATTGTGTGATGCAAGTCGCTGCCTCCAACGCGCTGGCGAGCGATCATCATGGCTAGGAACTGTTCAACGAGGCGCCGGTTGCGCCGGGAGACAGTTTGATGGTGCCCTCCGAGAGATGGGGCTGCTGGTGCTGCGAGCACTACGTGCCAGGCAGCAGCGACAGCATGGTGTGCAGATTTCAGCAGCCAGCCTACCCTTATGGTCCCGAGCGCGGTTGCGTGGAGTTTCAACCCTTAATACCTGCGTACGCCAGTCCCGCGCGCTTGCGGGAGACGGACGATTCGGGATCGACTGACGACAGCTGAGCACAGGACGCAGGAGCCATGCCGTGCCGGCGGCCAGCCGGGTCTCCGGCAATATGGATCAGTTCACAGGCCGTATCGGACCAGAACGTAAGCAAGCAGGCCCATCATCAGCACCAACGGAAGGATGGCCACGAAGAGTCGCCGTCGGGCGCGCCTGGCGATTTCCCGCGCAACCGTTTCGTAGGTCGGACGCTCCAGGGCTCCACCTTCCGGCGGCCCTTTCACGGACTGTAGTGTGGATCTGTCTCCCCCGACGGAGCGAGCCATGTGGTTCTAGTTCTTGTGCAGGCACATAAGGTTTTTATTATATGCTCATCGCCGCCGCAACGAAACTTGGCCCGCCCCAATGTCGCGGTTTGCTTTTTATTGTTGCAAGTTCGATGGCCTGCGGTCCCTCCTGTAAAAAATACCGACATCCGGTGTAAAGCACCCCTCGGTGACGAGCCTGTCGAGTGCCGAGCCGAGCGAGCGCGCCAGCGGCGCGCACCTCCGGCTGGCGGCAGTCCGCCAAGCTCTGCGCGTCGGAGGCCGCCGGGCTAATCGCCCTTTCAGCGCGCAGCCGCCTCGGCCATGGTCATGTCCAGGGTTCCATCCGGCCGTACAACGCAGTAAGCACGGTAGGGCACTTCGGACCCAGCGCTGCTCTTGGCAGTGAACTCCTGAACTATCCGTCGATTTCCATTCTTGTCTATCTCCGAGGAGTAGCCGGCGAAGCGCCTCACATCCAGGCTTGCCTGCCCATATGCGGTCCTGGCTTCAATCGCTTTCTCGCAGGCGGCGCGGGAATCCGACTCCGCCAGCGCCTTCGAGTGTGCCTCGGGCACGCTATCGACGCCGCCCCAAGATGCCGCATCCGTTGTGTCGATGGGCTTGACCTGCTGGGCACACCCGCTGACGAGAAAGACCACGGCCATAAATACACCTATCTTCGCTGAGCTGCTGCCCATGAGGAACTCCTCCAAACTCACGAAAGCGCCGACGGCAATGCTACCAGTATAGGGCGTTGCAACAAGTCCGCCCGATGTGCAGAGGGCGGCTGCTGCAGGCGGGCCATCGGACAAGAACAATCTGTTTGCAGGTTCCAGGAAGGCCAGGGTGCTCCCGGGCCTGGCATCACCTGTCCCGGTGGCGAAGTTGCCCGCGGCGGGCCGTAGCCGGAGTGCCCTGACCCAGGTTGAAACGGTGCAACTTGCGATGGAGTGCTTCGGCATGCCCGGGGCATCTCCACCCCGCGGGCACTTGTGGACAGCGTCATGCGCAGAGCGCAACATATTCGAGCAAACCCATCCCGGGAAACGAAGGCTTGAATCTCTCCCTGTCAGGTGAACAGTGCTCCAGCAACTAAAAGTCCTACTACGTGATCAGCTCGGTCTCCCTCCGTCCGCGGTGCTGGTGTTCGTCGGATGCGTTGCGTATCTGGCGCTGAATGCCGTGTTACGTAAACCCTTAACCTCTGCATGGGGCTTGCTTGGGCCGCTGGTCCTGGGTGTAGCCCTGGAATCATTTGAAATCTGGATCCAATACAGAGACGTTGGCTTGTTTGCGCCAGGTAACGACCCCGTGATAGCGATACTCGGGCGGCACGGGCTTGACCTTCTTGCGATGCTTGCCGTGCCTCTGTTGCTCGTCGCCTGGGGCGTACTCTCGGCAAGATAAGAGGGAGATCGATCGATATTGCCAGGAATCGAACTTCGGGCGTGGCTGCGTGACGACAGGGCGCTGATGCTGGGCGTAGCGCCATAGAAGCCTGCGCTGCCCACCGGCAAGTCCTATCCTAGACGCCGCTTGATGTCGGCCGTGTGCTCAACTCCGTCGCCAGGTCCGCTGCGCTTCCAAGTCCTCCCGCCATGGATCGTAGCCTCTGAGCGCCTCTCGTCTCCTGACCCTGCGCCGCTGCCCGATCACCGGAATGCTTTCCAGTTGAGCGCTGCGACGTTGCAGGGACTGAACGTTGCCGCGCTGATTCTCACCCTCTGCATTTGCCTTGTTTGATGTTGCTTTTGCTCTTTTCATTCTCTTCTTCAAGCCGTCGTATAATCGTGTCGTCCCACCGTGCTTCCGTGCAAATCCATCCTGGTCATCTCGATGACCTAAGGACGCGGCTAGAGGATGCGTCCTCTTGTTCTTACCCCACTACGGATGCAACACCGACGATGACGGAGGC
>JASJBY010000065.1 GCA_030066245.1 Gammaproteobacteria bacterium | reverse complement strand
GCGCAGGTGCTTGATTCCATGGAGCTGGAGCGCGAGCGCGGCATTACCATAAAGGCCCAGAGCGTTACTCTGGGATTCCAGGCCCGCGATGGAAACACTTACCAGCTGAATTTCATCGATACGCCGGGCCACGTGGATTTCTCGTACGAAGTGTCGCGCTCTCTTGCGGCCTGTGAGGGTGCGCTGCTCGTCGTTGACGCGGCACAGGGGGTCGAGGCCCAGAGCGTTGCCAACTGCTACACGGCCATCGACCAGGGCTTGGACGTCCTGCCTGTCTTGAACAAGATTGATCTGCCGTCGGCGGATCCAGAGCGGGTAATCAACGAGATCGAGGAAATTATAGGTATCGACGCGAGCCATGCTCTGCGGGTAAGCGCCAAGACCGGTGAGGGTGTCACGGAGTTGCTTGAATCCATCGTGGAGCGAATTCCTGCGCCGAGCGGTGTTATCGCTGCGCCTCTGAAAGCGCTGATCATCGATTCGTGGTTCGACTCCTACCTCGGCGTTATATCGCTGGTCCGGGTCGTGGACGGCCGTCTTTTTCGTGGGCAGCGGGTGCGCATCATGTCCAGCGCCGCGGTGGTGCAGGTGGACAAAGTGGGCATCTTCACTCCGAAGCGCCTGGAGAGAGACGTGCTGGAGGCCGGCGAGGTGGGCTTCGTGGTGGCAGGGATCAAGGACATTGAAGGGGCGCCCGTGGGTGACACCATCACCGATGCGAAGCAGCCGGCAGAGTCCGCGCTACCCGGCTTCAAGTCCATCAAGCCCCAGGTCTTTGCGGGCCTTTATCCCCTGCGGTCCAACGACTACGAGCCGTTCCGGGATGCGTTGGGAAAATTGCGCCTCAACGACTCGGCTTTGCACTACGAGCCGGAAACTTCCCAGGCGCTGGGTTTCGGCTTCAGATGCGGCTTTCTGGGGATGCTTCACATGGAGATCGTCCAGGAGCGTCTGGAGCGTGAGTACGCCCTGGAGCTCATCACCACGGCTCCGACGGTCGAGTATCAGGTGTTGACCACAGGCGGAGAGACGCTCTACGTGGAGAACCCGGCGTTGCTTCCTGCGCCGAACCGGATAGCGGAGATTCGCGAGCCGTTGGTCGAGGCAAATATTCTTGCGCCACATGACTACGTTGGCAGCGTCATCAGCCTGTGCATCGAGAAACGAGGGATTCAGCGTTCCATGCAGTACCTGGGTAAGCAGGTGTCGCTGGTCTACGAGCTGCCCATGAGCGAAGTGGTGCTGGATTTCTTTGATAGACTCAAGTCGATTAGTCGTGGTTACGCATCCCTGGAATATCATTTCCTGAGGTTTCAATCTGCCGACCTCGTCAAGCTCGACATGCTCATCAACGGTGAACGCGTCGACTCCCTCTCAGCCATTGTTCACCGCGCCCAAAGCCAGACCCGCGGGCGGGAACTGGCCGAGCGCATGCGGGAGATCATTCCACGCCAGATGTACGAAGTGGCCATTCAGGCGGCGATCGGCTCGCAGGTTGTTGCACGGCAGACGGTCAAGGCACTGCGCAAGAACGTGACAGCCAAGTGCTATGGGGGGGACGTGACACGCAAGCGGAAGCTGCTGGAGAAACAAAAGGCCGGCAAGAAGCGTATGAAACAGGTCGGCAAGATTGAGATACCGCAGGAAGCTTTTCTGGCCGTGCTGCAGGTGGGAAAGAAAGAATGAAACTCGATTTCGCAACGATTCTGACCTTGCTGGTGCTGGCCAGCGGCGCCATATGGGCGTACGACTCGATAGTGCTTGCGCGTCGCCGCAAGTCGGCGACCGAGCAGGCGCGGCAGGAGGACGGGCGGGAACTCGCCCTGCAGCCTTCCAAGCTCGTGGAGTACGCGCGCTCGTTCTTCCCCATCTTCCTCATCGTCCTGCTCCTCAGGTCCTTTCTTGTCGAGCCGTTCCGGATCCCTTCGGGCTCAATGATGCCAACGCTCGTCATCGGCGATTTCATCCTGGTCAACAAATTCACCTATGGCATACGCCTGCCTGTCGTCGACAAGAAGATCATCGAGCTCGGAGAGCCGCAGCGTGGAGACGTGATGGTGTTCCGGTTTCCGGAGGATCCCTCCGTTCCCTTCATCAAGCGCGTGGTCGGTCTGCCTGGCGACCGTGTTGCATATTACAAAAAGGTGCTCTATATCAACGGAGAACCGATGGAGCAGGCGGCCAGGGGCGTGTATACCGGCATTGGCTCCGGCATGACGATGACGGGGGCGCAGGTGTTCGAGGAGGCTCTGGCGGAACAGAAGCATGAGATTCTCGTGCAGCCGGGCCATCCGACCCTGGAGGGCGAATCAGTGGTACCTGAGGGCCACTATTTCGTCATGGGGGACAATCGGGACAACAGTCGCGACAGCCGGTTCTGGGGAACGGTCCCGGACGAGAACCTCATTGGTAAAGCATTTCTGATCTGGATGAACTGGGACTGGGCTGCAGGCGGCATCGGTTGGGACAGGATCGGAAGATCAATCGAGTGAATGGTGTCCTGCGGGAGGGACTGCTTATGAACGGAAGCGACAGTCAGCATGGAATGACGCTTGTCGGCTGGCTTATCACCCTGGTGCTGGTTGGTGCCGTGGCATTACTGGTCCTCAAGCTGGTGCCCGTCTACCTGGAGAAATTCAAGGTGGAGAGGGCGCTGCATGCAGTCGCTGAGGAAATCGGGCCCCAGGTAAGTAAGCCGGAAGTATATAGGCGGTTCATGAGGCGCATGGATGTGGAGGACGTGGACAGGTTCACGAAAGCCAATTTGCACAAGTTTCTTGAGGTGGAGAAGAAGGGGAACACAGTGACCCTGACCCTCGAGTATCAGAGCCAGCCGCATCTTTTCCACAACATCTGGCTGCTCATAAAGTTCAAGTTTCAGGCCAGCAACCGATAAGGCGCCATGTCCCTAGGCCGCTTCTCGAAGCGGATTCGCCACCAGTTCTCCGACCAGGGGTTGCTCGAGCAGGCGTTGACGCACCGCAGCGCAGGCAGTCCCCACAACGAGCGTTTGGAGTTCCTCGGTGATGCAATTCTGAATTTCGTTATCGCCGAGGAGCTGTATCGGCGATTCGCCAGTGCACGGGAGGGCGAGCTGACGCGGCTTCGGGCCACTTTGGTCCGGGGCGCGACGCTCTCGGCGCTGGCCCGCGAGCTGGAGCTTGGCGCTCATCTCAGGCTGGGCAGCGGTGAGCTCAAGAGTGGCGGACGGGAGCGTGACTCAATCCTGGCAGACGGCTTCGAAGCCTTAGTGGGTGCCATCTACCAGGACGGCGGCATGCAAGCCTGCCGGCAGTTCATCGGCGATGCCTACGAGCGAACCCTTTCCGCCCTGTCTCTGCAACGGGCGACGAAGGACCCAAAGACCAGGCTTCAGGAGTGGCTTCAGTCCCGTCAGATGCCACTCCCGGACTACTCGGTACTGGTGGTGGAAGGGGCTGCGCACCATCAGAAGTTCACGGTCGAATGTCGAATTTCGGAGTTGGGGCTTCTGACACAGGGAGAGGGCGGCAGTCGCCGAAAGGCAGAGCAGGATGCCGCCGAGAAGGCGCTGGTTTCACTTACCCGTGGCTAGCCAGCGTTCTCTGGCAGCCTGCCACCGGTGCGTCGCCCCGAAAACCGGCATCCGTGAATGGTTACGCCTTCACGGCGGGGCCATACCGGCACGAGCCGCGTGACGCGCCGTGTATACCACCCTGAAGACTCGGCGACCGCTGGCCCTGCCGCCGGCGGTCCCGGCCACGCATGCCGGTACGGGCCCGGCGGAGCACCAATGCGGATCCCGGGACCGGGCGGCGCGCAATGACCGCTGAGTCCAAGGCGGCACATCGGTGTGGCTTCGTCGCCATCGTCGGCCGGCCCAACGTTGGCAAGTCGACGCTCCTCAACCGTCTGCTGGGCCAGAAAATCAGCATTACGTCCAGGCGTCCTCAGACCACACGACACCGAATCCTGGGGATAAAGACGGTGCCGCATGCGCAGGTCCTGTATGTGGACACGCCCGGCCTGCACAGCGCGACGTCGCGTGCGATCAACCGCTATATGAACCGGGCCGCCGCGGGCGCCATTCAAGAGGTGGATGCCATCATGCTCGTCGTCGAAGCCCTGCGCTGGATGCCGGCGGACGAGCACGTGCTCGGGCACTGCAAGCTGGCCGGTGCGCCCGTCATACTGGCCGTTAACAAGGTCGACCTAGTGGCGGACAAGACCAGATTGCTGCCCTACCTGGCGGAAATTTCACCACGGGCCGAGTTTGCCCGGGTGGTTCCCGTCTCCGCGCGAAAGGGCGACAATCTGGCGGAGCTGGAAGCTCAGCTTATCCGGCATTTGCCCGAGGGTATGCCTGCCTTCCCGGAGGAGCAGGTGACCGACCGCAGCGAGCGTTTCATGGCGGCTGAGATCGTTCGCGAGAAGCTGATGCGTCGACTGGGTAAGGAGGTCCCCTATCGTTTGACCGTGGAGGTGGAGCGCTTTGAAGAGAGGGCGGATTTGGTGCTCGTCGACACCATCATCTGGGTAGAGCGCAGGGGCCAGAAGGCCATTGTCGTCGGCAGGGAGGGCAAGCTGCTGAAAGCTGCCGGAGAATCCGCGCGGAAAGATCTCGAAGCGCTGCTGGAACGCAAGGTTTTTCTCAGGACATGGGTTAAGGTCAAAGAAGGTTGGTCCGACGACGAGCGTGCGCTGCGCCGACTGGGGTATCGCGACGCGTGAACCGATGGTTCTCCATACGGCCCGCCGCCTCTGGTTCGCTACACGGGCCGAGCATGACGAAATGGCAAGCCCCGTAACTCTGCAACCCGCTTATATTTTGCACCACAGGCCCTATCGAGAGTCGAGCCTGTTGCTGGAGGCCTTTTCGCGCGACTACGGCCGCGTGGGCCTCGTGGCCCGGGCCGCCAGGCGCCCGCGCTCACCTTGGCGAGGAACCTTGCAACCGTTTAGGAGCCTGCTGTTGTCATGGACGGGGCGGGGTGAGCTGATGACGTTGACGGATGCAGAACTAGCCGAGTCTGGACCGTTTCTGTCCGGGCGAGCTCTGCTGAGCGGGTTCTACATGAACGAGCTGGTGATGCGTCTGTTGCAGCGCAACGACCCTCACCCGGCGCTTTTTGAGGCCTACGGTTCAGCGCTCAAGGGACTGGCGGCTGCAGGAGGCGAGGAGGGCGTGCTCAGGGTTTTCGAGAAGCGGCTGCTCGACTCGGCTGGGTATGCATTGGTGCTGGAATCCGAGCCCGACACCGGGCACGCCGTGGTTGCCGGCGCGCGCTATCGCTACCTTACAGAGCATGGGCCGGTTTTCGGGGAGAGGGGTCCCGGCGGTGGGGTGGCCGTGGACGGCGAGACTCTACTCAGTCTTGCCCGTGAAGAGCTGACGACGCCAGTGGTGTTGAGGGAAGCGAAACAGCTTATGCGCTACGTGCTCCGGGCTCACCTGGGCGGCCGGCCGCTGCACAGCCGGGAGCTGTTTCAATGAACGTCGCCTGTCCGCCCGTCGGCGGTGTCGGTGGCGGCGCTATCCGCTTTGGTTGTTCCGTAATCCATGAGGTGAAGCTTTGCGTGATAATGACCACGACATACTGCTCGGCGTGAATATTGATCACGTCGCAACCCTGCGTCAGGCGCGGGGCACCCGGTACCCGGATCCGGTGCAGGCGGCGATGGCGTCTGAGCAGGCGGGCGCTGACGCCATCACCATACACTTACGAGAAGATCGGCGGCACATCCAGGAGCGTGATGTCGCTCTACTGAACGAGGTGCTGGTGACGCGCATGAATCTGGAGATGGCGATTGAGGAGGATGTGCTGCGCATCGCGGAGAGAGTGCGGCCTGCGGATTGTTGCCTGGTCCCTGAGCGGCGCGAGGAGTTAACCACCGAGGGTGGTCTTGACGTCGCCGGTCAATCCGACCGGGTCAAGGCAGCCTGTGCTCGTCTGGCAGACGCCGGGGTCCGCGTGTCGCTCTTCATCGATGCCGACCCGCCCCAAATAGACGCCGCCGCGCAGGCTGGGGCACCGGTGATTGAGATTCACACTGGGCGCTTCGCCGATGCGAAGGATGCGCACAGCCGCGACGCCGAGTACTGCAAGATTGTCGATGCGGTAAGGCAAGGCACGGAGCTGGGACTGCAGGTGAATGCAGGCCACGGTCTCAACTATCAGAACGTGCAGGCCATAGCGCGGATATCGGATATCAGGGAACTGAATATCGGCCACGCGATCGTGGCGCGCGCCCTTTTCACGGGTTTCGGCCCGGCGGTGCGCGAGATGAAGCGTCTGATGCTGGATGCGCGGCCATGATATACGGCGTCGGAGTGGATATGGTGAAAGTGTCTCGGGTCCGAGCGAGCCTGGAGCGTTTCGGGGACCGATTTGCGCGCCGCATACTAAGCGGCGCGGAGTTCGAAGAGTTCCAGCGAGCCGGCCGACAGGCAGCGTTTCTGGCAAAGCGCTTCGCGGCGAAGGAGGCTGTCGCCAAGGCGCTGGGCACGGGCTTCCGCCAGGGGCTGACGCTTACCCAGATTTCGGTCGTGCACGATCCCCTGGGAAAACCCGGGCTGCGCTGCACGGGCCGCGCCTCTGCCTTGATGGAGGCGAAAGGTATCCAGGAGAGTCACCTGAGCATCACCGACGACGACGACTATGCTCTGGCCTTCGTGGCCCTGGCCTAGGCCTGGCGACCAGGCGCGAAGAGCCAGGGACGTGGTGACCGGCATCCCCAGTCCTGCAGCGGAGCCGCCGGTCTTTCGTCAGCTCGCGGCTTCTCGCTCGCGCGGTGGTCGTGGTGCGTCGCCATCGGCGGCAGCATCACCCGCACCTTTTGCAGGCGTGTCGCCGCCCCGGTCCCTGGTGGACGACTCCAAGGCGGCGGGTTCCGCGCCCACGCGTGGGCTCTCGGGCGGTGCCGCTTTGGGCATCGGTGCTTGCGACATGCCGCCGGTTGCCGGTGCCTCCTCGGGCCGTGCCGTCACGGTGGCTTCAGCAGCTTCCCGAGCTCGCGGTCCGGCGGCGGGCTGTTGATCCGCCTGGGGGTTATTTATGCCCGCATGCCCGGAGGCCGCGTTCGGCCCGCCTTCCTGGGGTGCGGGTGGTCCCTCCGCCTGGGCCCGCTCCTGCTGTCTGCGTCCGCGGGAGCCACGACGGCGGCCTCGACCTTGTTTCGGGCGCCCTTCGCCAGTCTCCGCCGCGGTACCTGCCGGCTTCTCTGCCGGGGCTGCAAGCTGTCCTGCCGGTGTCGACTCCGTGTGCCGCCCGGGTGCCTTTTCTGCAGACTCGGCTCCCTGAGCGGTCCCTGACGGACCTGCTGTCACCGGCGCTGCAGGCTCACGCTGACGGCCACGCCCACCACGTCTGCCTCGGCGAGGGCCGGAACGGCCGGATTCGGCTCTGTTCTTGGATTCAGCTGCATCGTCGGCAGGTTGCGATGAAGGGCGCTCGGACGGCCTTGCGGCAGGCTTTCCTCTCCCTTGTCTTGCCGGTGCCTGCGGGGCGTTTGCCTGTCTGGCCTGGGACTGCGCGCGCCGCGAGGATTGTTGGCCACCGCGCCGCGGGCTTGCGCGGCGACGCCCGGTCGATTCGCTGGCCGCGCGTTCCCCACCGCTGCGGTGGCCTGCCGAACGCTGTCGACGTTGGCCGCCCGCCTGCTCGGCTTTTTCTTCTCCTCCAAACAGGTTGTCCCAAAGTCGCTTGATGAAGCCAGGCTCGCGCTGCCTCTCCGGCGCCCTTACCGCAGGCGCGGGCGTTGGCGGTGCAATGCCCCTGACCGCCGGTTCTTCCGCGGTCGGTCTTGCCGGTGCCGAAACGAACTCGGGAGTCTGGTCCACGGAGCTTGCTAACTGGTAGCTCGGTTGTGTGTAAGCCTCGTGGGAGGTCTCGTCGGAGCGAACGCGCTGGATACTGAAATGGGGAGTCTGCAACGCCGGGTTGGGGACCAGGAGGATGGCTATGCCCTGCCGCATCTCGATGTCTCGGATGGTCTGGCGCTTCTCGTTTAGCAGATAGGTCGCCACGTCGACGGGAAGCTCGGCAACAATCTTTCCCGTTTTCTCTTTCATGGCGTCCTCCTCGAGGACGCGCAGGACTGACAGCGCCAGCGACTCCAGGCTGCGGATGGTGCCCTGGCCGTCGCAGCGGGGACACACTATCTGGCTGGACTCCCCGAGGGAGGGACGCAGGCGCTGCCGGGACATTTCCAGCAGGCCGAAGCGGGAAATCCGCCCGACCTGGACCCGTGCTCTGTCCGTCTTCAGGGCTTCCCTGAGACGGTTCTCCACCTCGCGCTGATTTCGGGTGGGTGTCATATCGATGAAGTCGATAACAATCAGCCCTCCGATGTCCCTCAACCTGAGCTGTCGGGTGATCTCATCGGCGGCCTCGAGATTGGTGTTCAAAGCCGTCTCTTCGATGTCGCCCCCTCGCGTGGCCCGGGCGGAGTTGATGTCGATGGAGATCAGCGCTTCCGTATGGTCGATGACGACCGAGCCGCCCGAGGGAAGGCGTACCTCCCTTTGAAATGCGGACTCGATCTGGTTCTCGATCTGATAGCGGTTGAACAGTGGGACTTCATCCTGGTAGAGCTTGACCTTCTTCAGGTTGTGGGGCATCACGTGCCCCATGAAGTCACACGCCTGAGCGTGCACATCGGCGTCGTCGATGAGGATCTCGTTGATATCCTGACGGAAGTAGTCCCGGATGGCGCGGATGATCAGATTGCTCTCCTGGTGGACCAGGAAGGGGGCCGCTCGCTCTTTCGCGGCGTTCTCCACGGCATTCCAGAGTTGCAACAGGTAATCCAGGTCCCATTGCAGCTCCTCTTGGGTCTTGCCCACGCCGGCGGTGCGGACAATGAGGCCCATTCCGGAGGGAACGTTGAGGCTGCTCAGGGTCTCGCGGAGCTCGGAACGTTCGTCCCCCTCCACGCGACGCGATACGCCGCCGGCGCGGGGGTTGTTGGGCATGAGGACCAGGTAACGTCCCGCCAGGCTGATGAAGGTGGTCAGGGCAGCACCCTTGTTGCCGCGCTCTTCCTTGTCCACCTGGACGAGCAGCTCCTGTCCTTCCTCAACGGCGTCGGTAATGCCCGGCCGGCCTCCTTCTGCTGATTCCCGCTTCGCGAAAAGGCTCCGCGCGATTTCCTTCAGGGGGAGGAAGCCGTGGCGCTCGGAGCCGTAGTCGACGAAGGCGGCCTCAAGGCTTGGCTCGATTCGGGTGATCTTGCCCTTGTAGATATTGGCTTTCTTTTTCTCGCGGCTGGGTACCTCGATGTCCAGGTCGTACAGTCTCTGGCCATCCACCATGGCCACCCGCAGCTCTTCCGGCTGGGTGGCGTTGATCAGCATTCTCTTCATGGCGCTCTCTGTCTTTGCTTGAGGCGCTCATATGCACCAAGGGTTGGCTACCATGCGGACGTCACGGCGTGGCGTCTGTAACCGGACCGGGAGGGCGTAGCGGGCTGGGTGCAATGGATCCCGTGCAGGGCGCTGCCGGTGTCATCGGCGGGCCCGCCAAGGTGTGGGCGCGTCCGCATCGCTGGGACGCGGGACAGCACTTACATCCGGCATTTTCGGCGGCTCTCGGCGCGCCGCACGGGGTTAATTGACAGGCTGAACCTTCCGTGATGCTCAGATGCACAGTATTCGTAGCGAACTGCCTGGCTTCCCCGGCGGCAGACCGGGAGCAATTCGTCAAAGCGTTCGTCTACGCAAAACCACTTACACTCAGTAGCGGGGTCGGTTGCTTTTCTCACCCGCACTCTACGCGTCGCCCCGGTGTTGTGCGTCGAGCGACGTTAGTAATTCACCCACACGTCTCCATCTCCTGCCACTCACCGGGCCGGCGCATGCGGACCGCGGGGCTTGATGGCTGACGAGATTTTATAAACAAATTCAAATATATCAGCCTTGATGGAGCGCATCAATTATTATAACTCCATGGGAACTGAGCTTCAGGCGCAAGTCCGCAGCAGCCGCCAGGTAACGGTGGAGCGGGACAACGAGGGTCAACGCATCGACAATTTCCTGCGCCTCCATCTCAAGGGAGTACCGAAGAGTCACATTTACCGCATCCTGCGCCGCGGCGAGGTGCGGGTCAACAAAGGGCGGATAAGACAGGGCTATCGGTTGAAAGAGGGCGATGTGGTGCGTATTCCCCCGGTGCGTCAGGCGCCCGAGCAGCCCTTGCCGGCCCGGGGAGAGGCCGGTCTCGAGGGGCTCGAAGCAAACATCCTTTTCGAGGACAGTGCCCTGTTGGTCTTGAATAAGCCTTCGGGAATGGCCGTCCACGGGGGCAGTGGCATGCGCTTCGGCGTTATCGAGGCCCTTCGGGTGCTACGTCCCGGAACCCGCTTTCTCGAGCTGGCACATCGTTTGGACCGCGATACGTCCGGGTGTCTCGTCATAGGGAAAAAACGAAGTGCCCTCAGACACCTACACCACCTCTTCAGGGAGGGGGGCGTCACCAAGCACTATGTGGCTCTAGTCAAAGGACTGTGGCCGACGCGGGCCGCACGGGTGGAGGTGCCGTTGCGAAGAAATCTGCTGCGCTCCGGAGAACGCATGGTTCGAGTGGCCGAGGACGGTAAGCCGGCGGCGACACTTTTCGAGCCCCTTTCGACAAGTGAACTTGCCAGTCTCGTCAGAGTCGCACCGATGACGGGCCGAACCCACCAGATCCGCGTGCACGCCGCGCACGCCGGCCACCCGGTCGCGGCCGATGAGAAGTATGGTGACAAGGCCTTCAACCGGATTATGAGGCAACTGGGACTCCGAAGGCTTTTCCTGCACTCCTCATCCCTGACCTTTCCGCATCCCGACTCAGGAGAGCCGCTCAAGTTGAGGGCGCCCGTGGACACGGCGCTGAAGAGCGTTCTGAAGCAAGCCGGACTGGGGACCGATGAGGAGCTTTAGGCTGATTGTGTTTGATTGGGACGGCACCCTCATGAACTCCGAGGGACGGATAGTCGCCTCTGCCGCAGCGGCAGTGGCGGACCTGGGACTGCCGGTGCTTCCGCAGGAGCGCATCCGCAATATCATTGGCCTCGGCCTCCGACAGGCGGCGCAGACGCTGTTGCCTGGGCGTTCCGACAGCTTTTACGGTGAATTCATCGAGCGCTACCGGTTTCATTTTCTGGAGCGGAACAGCACCCCTATGCCCCTGTTTGACGGCGTGCGCGAAACGCTCGATGACCTGCGCGCGGGAGGCTGGCTCATGGCGGTGGCGACGGGAAAGTCCCGTCGGGGATTGGATCGGTCACTGGAGGAAACGGGGCTGGGCGCGTTTTTCGCGGCTACCCGATGTGCCGACGAAGCCCCGTCCAAGCCGCATCCTGCAATGCTCGTAGAGCTGATGACAGAGTTGGGTATGACACCGAACGACACGCTAATGGTAGGGGACACGGAGTACGATATGCAGATGGCCCGCAACGCGGGCACGTCCGCCATAGCCGTATCCTACGGGGTTCACGAGCGGGATCGCTTGCTAGAATTCGAGCCGCTGGCCTGCGTCGATGCCATCACCGAGGTGAAGGACTGGTTGGGGATGCGCTAGTGGTCTGTCACAGAATCAAGTTGGTTTATGGCCCGGCCGGCGTTTCGGCGGGATTCGCGCGAGGGCCGGGGTGCGCAACGAAACTGGCCGAAACTCGGAGCCTGGAGCGAGTACCGCCGAAACCCCGGTCACCCATAACTCGAGGTATCGGCGCGACACTACACTAGGGTACGGAGGTTGAAGCATGGCGGGTTCGCTGTTCGGGCTGGGCGGTTCTTCCAGCAAGGGTCATCAGGACCGGAACACCCCCGGGTGGGAGCGTGAATTGGTCAGCCAGCTTGCCCTGGATGGCGTGAAGGAGAGGCGTCGCGCAAGGCGCTGGGGCGTGTTTTTCAAACTCCTGCTCTTCACCTATCTGTTTGTGCTGCTGTTTCTCTACTGGCCCGACCGGATCCAAGCCCCCGGAACCACCAAGGAGCACACAGCCTTGGTGGAGGTGCAGGGCATAATCGCCGATGGAGCCAAAGCGAGTGCCGACAACGTGGTCGAGGGGCTGCGGGAGGCCTTTGAAGATGCCAAGACCAAGGGGGTGATTCTTCGAATCAACAGCCCCGGCGGCAGCGCGGTGCAGGCGGGTTACATCTACGACGAGGTCTTGCGACTGCGTGAGAAGCACGCGGAAATCCCTGTGTATGCGGTCATCACCGACGTGTGTGCCTCAGGTGGCTACTACATAGCCTCTGCCGCGGACAAGATCTACGCTGACCGGGCCAGCGTGGTGGGCTCCATTGGGGTGCGCATGGACAGCTTCGGGTTTGTGGAGGCCATCGAAAAACTGGGCATCGAGCGCCGCCTGCTGACCGCCGGGGAACATAAAGGACTGCTGGATCCCTTCCTTCCAGCCAAGGAGGATGAAATCACCCACGTCAGAACCTTGCTCGGCGACATTCACCGCCAATTCATCGACCGGGTAAGAGAAGGGCGCGGCGAGCGCCTGACGGCGGGGGACGAAGTGTTCTCCGGCCTGATCTGGTCAGGAGAGCAGGGAGTGGAGCTTGGCTTGGTGGATGAGTTGGGAAGCAGCGGCTACGTCGCCAGGGAGGTCATCGGGGCGGAGGAACTCAAGGAGTTCACCGCCAAACCCGATTTCCTTGAGCGACTGGCAGACCGCTTCGGCATGGCTATTGGCAACGCCATCGCGTCCCGCATGGGCAGTGGTTCAATCCGCTTGGAGTAGAATGTCACGTCCCGCGGCCTGAAGCATGGCCACCAGCCGGATAAGCGGCAGCCCCACAAGGGCCGTGGGATCCTCGCCTGACATGCGTTCGAAGAGGGCGATGCCGAGTCCCTCGGATCGAAAGCTGCCCGCTGAATTATAGGGCTCCTCACGTTCCACATAGGCAAGGATCTGGGCTGGCGACAGGGAACGGAAGGTAACTGAGTAGGGTACGATATCCACCTGCACGCGGTCTGAGGCCACGTCGGCCACGCAGAGACCGGTCAAGAATTGCACCCGCCGTCCAGCGCAAGCCGTCAGCTGCGCTACGGCACGCTCCTTGTTGCCGGGTTTGCCCAGTATCCGGTCGCCAAGCACCGCTACCTGGTCCGAGCCGATCACCATTGCATGCGGTTGGTGGGTGGCCACCGAGCGCGCCTTGGCTTCCGCCAGTCTTCTCACCAGATCTTCTGCCGACTCGCCCTCCAGTCGCGACTCGTCGACCTCCGGGTTGACCGTCGAGAAGGGCACGCCCAGTCGCTCCAGAAGCTGGCGACGGAACGGTGACGTGGAAGCAAGTATTAATCCCCGGGACATGCAGATGTCGGTCCAGGTCCAGATAACCAGGGGGGCAGGCCGCAATCCATGCCCGAGGTTGCCGGACTTGTGGTCAAGCCTTCCGAGCGCCCGCGGCGCTGCTGGGTGAGCGGAAAGGGTCCAGGTTGAGCATTCTTCAGCTCGCGTCGATCTCGATCAGCGCTTCGTCCGGATTGACGCTGTCGCCCTTCTGCACATGTATCGCCGACACGGTGCCGGTGATGGGGGCTTGGATTTCTGTCTCCATCTTCATGGCCTCGGTCACCAGGACGGCGGCACCCGCGTCAACGTGCTCGCCTTCCTTGACCAGCACGTCGACAATGGTCCCGGGCATGGACGTGGTAACGTCCCCTGCCTTCTGGGCCTTCGGGCGCTTGCTCCCGCGGTGTACCTTGCGCGGCGCGTCGCTTTCTTCTTCCAGCGAGATTTCGTCCAGGGCCTCGACGATTACCTCTTCGGGCATGCCGTCCACGGTCATGTAGAACGGGCGTTTATCGGTCCCGCGATGACCTGTCCCCCGCAGCTGTATGTGGTAGGTTTCTCCGTGCAGGGTGACGTTGAACTCTGTTGCCGCCACGCCTTCCCGCACCTGGTCCTGGCTTATGGGCTCCAGCGGTTCCGGCACCAGCTTGCCGTCTCTGCGTGCCTCCAGAAAGTCGCGGCCGACCTCCGGAAACATGGCGTAGCTCAAGACGTCTTCCGGTGATTCCGCCAGCTCTCCGATTTCCTTGGCCAGGGTATCCATCTCGTCCGGCAGCAGATCCGCAGGCCGCTCGTCGATGATGTCGTGGTTGCCTATAGCCAGTCGCCTGATGACAGAGTTCACCGGCCCCGGCGCCCTCCCATAACGGCCCTCGAGATACAGCTTGGTCTCGTTGGTGACCGTCTGGTAGCGCTTTCCGCTCAGCACGTTTATCACGGACTGTGTGCCGACGATCTGGGAGGTGGGCGTAACCAGAGGCGGATAGCCCATATCGGCTCGCACCTGGGGGATCTCCGTGAGGACCGCGTTCATCTTGTCCAGGGCCCCCTGCTCACGCAGCTGGTTCGCCAGGTTGGATATCATTCCGCCGGGCACCTGATTCACCTGCACCCGGGTGTCGACGCCGGTGAACTCACTCTCGAAGCGGTGGTACTTCTTGCGCACCTCGTAGAAGTAGAAGCCGATTTCCTGCAGCTTGACGAGATCGAGGCCCGTGTCGTGTTCGGTGCCGCGCAAAGCCGCCACCATGCTCTCCGTCGGCGCGTGGCTCGTGCCGCCCGCGAAGGCGGATATGGCGGTGTCAATGTGCCGGCAGCCTGCTTCGATGGCCTTGAACTGACACATTTCAGCCAAGCCCGCGGTGGCGTGGGAGTGCACGTGCACCGGCACCTTGACCGCAGCATTCAGGGCAGTCACCAGGTCGAAGGTGTCATTCGGTGTCAGCAAGCCCGCCATGTCCTTTATGGCGATACTGTCGGAGCCCATATCTTCCAGTTCCCGGGCCATGCTGACGAACTGCGGAATATCGTGTACCGGGCTGGTGGTGTAGCAGATGGTGCCCTGGGCGTGCTTGCCCGCCTTTCGGACCGCCTCTGTGGCAGTGCGAAGGTTTCGTGTGTCGTTGAGTGCATCGAAGACGCGAAACACATCCATGCCGTTGTCAGCGGCCCGGTCCACGAACGCCCGTACCACGTCGTCGGAGTAGTGCCGATAGCCGAGAAGGTTCTGGCCTCGTAGCAGCATCTGCAGCCGTGTGTTGGGCAGGGCCTCGCGGAGCTTTTTCAGTCGCTCCCACGGGTCTTCCTTGAGAAACCGAATGCAGGCGTCGAAGGTTGCGCCGCCCCAGACTTCCAGGGACCAGTAGCCGATCTGGTCCAGCTGGGAGCAGATGGGAAGCATATCCTCGGTGCGCATACGGGTGGCGATCAGACTCTGGTGACCGTCTCGGAGTACCGTATCGGTGATGTGGACGCGGGGCATGGCGGATGTGCTCCTCGGGCAAGAAAACGGTGAGTGTTCCTGGGTCAATCGTTAGCTGGGCGTCGGCACGGCGGATTCCCTGGCAATCACAGGCCCATGTGGGCGGCGATAGAGGCCGCGATCACTGCCGCCACCTCCTGCGGTGGGCAGTGCGTGGAATAATTCAGCAGCTCCGGGTGGGACTCGACGAAGCCGGTGTCAAAACGGGCTTGGCGAAAGCCTGGCGTGTTCAGGATCTCCTGGTAGTAGGGAATGGTCGTCTTTACCCCGGCGACGCCGATGTCCCGCAACGCCCGCGCCGAGCGTTCGATGAGCTCCTCCCAGTTGAGGGCCCAAACGGTGAGCTTCACACAGAGCGAGTCGTAATAGGGCGGGATCACGTAGCCGGTGTAGATAGCGCCGTCGGTGCGGACGCCTGGACCGCCGGGTGCGTAATAGCGTGTCACCTGGCCGAAACTCGGCAGGAAGTCGTTCTTCGGATCCTCCGCGTTGATGCGGAACTGCATGGCAAAGCCCCGCCGCACCACGTCCTCCTGGCGGTGTCGGAGAGGATGCTCGTCGGCGATCCTTATCTGCTCTTGAACGATGTCGATGCCGGTGATCTGCTCCGTCACCGTGTGTTCCACCTGCAGACGGGTGTTCATCTCCATGAAATAGACTTCGCCGTTCTGGTCCAGCAGGAACTCGACCGTTCCCGCGTTCGTGTAGCCCACGGCCCGCGCGGCGCGAATGGCGTAGTCCCCCAGTCGAGCTCGAGTCTGGTCGTCGAGCTGGGGCGATGGCGCAATCTCCACCAGTTTCTGGTGGCGCCGCTGTATGGAACAATCGCGCTCGAACAAGTGGATGACGTTGCCGTGGTGGTCGGCCAGCACCTGCAGCTCGATGTGGCGAGGATTGACAATCGCCTTTTCCATGAAGACTTCGGCGGTTCCGAATGCCTTGCGCGCCTCGGAGACGACGCGCCCGAAGTGACGCTGCAGATCCTCTGGTGTGTCGCAGCGTCGAATCCCTCTGCCGCCCCCTCCGGAAGTGGCTTTGAGCATCACCGGGTAACCGATGCGTTCGGCAACTGAGGACGCTTCCTGGAGAGATGTCAGATTTCCATCGCTGCCGGGCACGACGGGAATGCCTGCGTCAATCATGGACCGGCGCGCCTCGGTCTTGTCCCCCATGCCCCGGATAACTTCAGACCTCGGGCCGATGAACTTCACCCGCCTCGCGCGACAAATCGAGGCCAGCAAAGGGTTCTCCGAGAGGAAGCCGTAGCCGGGATGCAGCGCGTCGCAGCCCGTCTCCACGGCGAGGTTCACCAGGCGGTGGACGTTGAGGTAGCCGGCTACGGATTCCGGGCCGATGTTGTATGCCTCGTCGGCTTTTTTCACGTGAAGCGCATGCCTGTCGGCATCCGTGTAGACAGCCACGGCTTTGATGCCCATTTCGTTGCACGCGCGGATGATGCGGACTGCTATCTCGCCGCGGTTCGCGATCAGTATCTTCTTCATTAGGTCTGCTGTTCGTGATGCGCCCGGTTGCACGCCCCTGTCGCTTACACCCCTGTGCCCGCGCCACGGCAAGCGCGAAAGCCGATGACTGTAACCTCGTTATCATATCCGAGAACGACCTCTTTGGCCGCTCGCGTTCCGGAAGCTTTGTTGCTGGTTGCGAAGCGCCGTCCGCGAGCGCCTGCCCAGGGGGAGAAATGGACGCTCTGATTGACCGGGTCAGGCCGGGGCTAGGCCGCACGGCGAGCCTCTGACAGCCGTTGCTCAGGACTTCCCACGGCCGCCAGCCCTATCCCTGGCGTATGGTTGTCGAGACCTGGGGAAGAGCACCCTGTCAAGGTGGTCTTGACGGTTACAGCGAGGCGAGCAGGGGGTCACCCAGCTGGGCGGCTGCGGCGTTGCAGTCATTTGCAAGGGCTCGCCAATCCTCCCGGGCTGCGCATTGCATTCGACCAACGGGGCGGCTCTGAACTCGTCGATGCAACCTTGGCAGC
>JASJBY010000064.1 GCA_030066245.1 Gammaproteobacteria bacterium | reverse complement strand
GTCCTGCTCGCCCCTGTGCTGGCGCTCGGGGCGGTCGTCCCTCGACCGCCGCTGGGTCTGACGACCCTGCCCGCCCCTTCAGGGGTCTGCAACGGACCTCCACCAGTCGCCTTGCGCGAATCCCGCCGAAACCCCGGCTGGGCCATGAACCAGTTTGAATCGGTGACGGAGTACTAAGACTGCTCCGGCGCACGCAGTGGCGCCGGTTGGCCGGTGCGCCGGAACGTCAGGTAGTCATTCAGGATCCTGCCGTGGTCGAAGGCAAGCGGTTGCGGAAAATCCGGCGGTGCGAAGGCTCGGGCTTCGGCGGCATCATCGGCACCCCGGGGTATGCCTGCGGCGTGTGCCACGTACACGGCGCTCGCCGTGTAGCCGCGGGGATCCCTGTCCGGATCGGAGTAACAGCCGAGAAGGGCGACGAGCTTCGTGGCCAGGCCGGTCTCTTCCTTCGCTTCCCGCATGGCGGCTGCCTCCGTGGACTCTCCCTCGTCGACGAAGCCGCCGGGTAATGCCCAGCCCGGCGGTGGGTTGCGGCGCCGGATCAGCACGATGGGATGTTCGGGACGGTCGCTGAGCTCGATGATCACGTCAACGGTCAGCAGTGGTGTTCGGGGGCGCGGCACTGGGGCGGACCTCGGCATGAGACTGGGGCTGAGATGGTGACATTCCGTTCAAGGCTACGGCAAGCCCCTGAAGTCGGTGGGGATACCTGGGGCTTCAAGCGTCGTCGCTTTAGGGAAAGTGAAAGACCGACCGCTAAATGTTAACCTATTAAAATTGTGCCTTGTACTCTGTCAAGACCACTGTGACGGGGTACTGGACTCTGCAAGGTCCCAAAACCAACTCGACCAAGCCAGCGGAGTAGCTGGGGGGGAATCATGTTCTACGGCCTTTTAGACCTGTCTTTCTGGGGTTATGTCCTGGCGGCGCTTTTCATGACCCAGATCACGATTGCCTCCGTGACCATCTACCTGCATCGGCATCAGGCCCACCGTGCGCTCGACCTGCATCCTGCAGTGAGTCATTTCTTTCGCTTTTGGCTGTGGCTTGCCACGGGTATGGTCACCAGGGAATGGGTGGCCGTGCATCGCAAGCACCACGCCCGCTGTGAGACTTCTGAGGATCCTCACAGCCCACAGGTCGTCGGCCTGAACAAGGTTCTCTGGGAGGGCACCGAGCTCTACAAGGCAGAAGCGGCCAAGGCTGATACCGTGGATCGCTACAGTCATGGTACACCGAACGACTGGATGGAGCGCCGTGTTTATGGCGCATATCCCAACCGCGGCATTTTGCTCATGTTTTTGATCGACCTGCTGCTGTTTGGACTGCCCGGCATCACCATCTGGGCCGTGCAGATGGCATGGATACCGTTCTTCGCCGCGGGTGTCATCAACGGCATCGGTCACTATTGGGGCTACCGCAATTACGAAACGCCGGACGCCTCGACGAATATCGTACCCTGGGGCCTTTTCATCGGCGGGGAGGAGTTGCACAACAACCACCATGCCTATGCAAGCTCCGCCAAGTTCTCCATCAAGCAATGGGAGTTCGACCTGGGCTGGCTGTACATTCGGGCCCTTGCCGCCCTCGGGCTTGCACGGGTCAAGAAGGTGCCGCCCAAAGCGGTGCTGGTGCCCGGCAAAGTCAAAGTGGACCTTGACACCCTGTCGGCGATCATTACCAATCGACTCCAGGTGATGTCCCAATACGCCAGCAACGTGGTCCAGCGTGTGCACCGGGAGGAGGTACAGAAGGCTCGCGGGGCTTACCGGCATGTGCTCAAGCGCGCCCGCGCGTCGCTGGTGCGGGAGGACTCGCGTATGACTGACGAGGCCCGGCGTCGGCTGCAGAGCGTGCTCAACGACAGTCAAGCCCTGCAGACGGTCTACGAGTTCAAGCAACAGCTGCAGGCTATCTGGAACCAGCGCTCTGCCAGTCAGGAAAAGCTGTTGCAGGCACTCCAGGAATGGTGCCGCAAAGCAGAAGCGACGGGGATCCGTTCCCTGGTGGAATTCGCCCAGACCCTGCGTAGTTATTCCCTGCAGCCCCAGCCCGTTTGACCGGGTGCGCCATGGCGTTGAAAAAAAACCCGCCGACAGGCGGGTTTTTTTGTGGCTGACAACCCGGCCTAAGGAATCTATTTAATCTTTGCTTCCTTGTAGACCACGTGCTTGCGCGCTACGGGATCGAACTTCTTCATCTCGAGCTTGTTGGGCGTCGTGCGTTTGTTCTTCGTCGTCGTGTAGAAGTGACCCGTTCCGGCACTGGACACCATTCTAATCTTGTCGCGCATGACAGTTCCTCCGTTCAGGATATCTCGCCGCGTTTACGCAGATCGGCGAGCACCTGGTCGATGCCCAGCTTGTCGATGATGCGCAGGCCTTTGCGGCTGACCCGCAGCTTGACCCAGCGTTTCTCGGTTTCAACCCAGAAGCGCCGTGTGTGCAGGTTGGGCAGAAAGCGACGACGGGTCTTGTTGTGGGCGTGGGACACGTTGTTCCCGGCCATGGGTCGTTTACCGGTAACCTGACACACCTTGGACATGGTTTATCAACACCCCTGCTTGAACCCGGACCTCGCTTTCGCGAGCAACTTTGAGAAAGCCGAGCTTTATATCAATCGCGCCCGCAACTTGCAAGACCCCGCCCGGGCTCCCAGCGCAGGGGTGGCCTGCCCGTGATCGGCTTTCCCGCGCAGACACTTGGGCCCGACCGTCGCTATCCCTGAGACCGATGCTCCTGGCTTCGCGTGCCGGTCCGAGCGTCATCCAATACCACCGGGACTCTTCCCCTTGGAGCGCATTGCCAGCCCTCAGCCTCAAAGCAGCCCTCTCTCCGCGAAAGACACTGCTTCGCCATCGCCGATGACCAGATGATCCAGCGTACGCACGTCCACTAACGCAAGCGCGTCCTTGAGTCGGCGCGTGATGTTTTCGTCCGCGCGACTCGGCTCGGCCACGCCCGACGGGTGATTGTGGGCTAAGATGACGGCCGCCGCGTTATGCGCCATGGCGCGCCTCACGACTTCCCGTGGATGTACGCTGGCGCCGTCTATGGTGCCGAAGAACATCTCGTCGAAACTGATGACCCGATGTCGGTTGTCCAGGAACAGGCAGGCAAACACCTCCTGCGCATGATCGCGCAATCGGGCCATCAGGTAGTCGCGGGTGGCTCGGGGATCGGCCAGCATGTCAACCCGCTCGACGCGCTCCGCCAGGTGGCGGCGTCCCAGTTCCAGAGATGCCTGCAGCAGCACGTATTTGGTTTTGCCGAGGCCTTTGCTGCGGCAGAAGCAGTCCGGGCCGGCCTCCAGCAGGGCGCGCAGGCTACCGAACTCGACCAGCAGGTCTCGGGCCAGGTCGAGCGCCGTTTTGCCCGCAACACCGGTGCGCAGAAATATGGCAAGGAGCTCGGCGTCGGACAGAGAATTGGGCCCGCGGGCTAGCAGCTTTTCCCGCGGCCGCTCGGCCTCGGGCCAGTTACTGATGGCCATGTGCTAACCTCCCTGTCGAAAAGCGCCATCCGGAAAGATACACTCTAAACCAGCATGAACCCGTTGGCGAACAGACATGTCCTCCTCGGCATCAGCGGAGGAATTGCCGCCTACAAGGGAGCGGAGCTGGTGCGCCTGCTGCGTACCCGGGGGGCCGAGGTTCAGGTGGTGCTGACGGAAGCGGCAACGGCGTTTGTCACGCCCCTGACCTTGCAGGCGTTGAGTGGCCGTCCGGTGCGCTCACAGCTCCTGGAGGCGAAGGAAGAGTCCGCTATGGGCCACATCGAGCTCGCCCGCTGGGCCGACGTGGTGCTTGTCGCGCCGGCCAGTGCGAACTTTCTGGCCAAGCTCAGTCACGGCTTGGCCGACGACTTGCTGACCACCCTTTGTCTTGCCACCGACGCGCCCATTGTGCTCGCCCCCGCCATGAACAGACAGATGTGGGTGGCGCCGGCCACACTCGCGAACCGGGCACGCCTGCTTGAACATGGGCACAAGCTCGTGGGTCCCGACGAGGGCGCGCAAGCCTGCGGCGAAGTCGGCCTGGGGCGTCTGGTCGAGCCCGGCGTCTTGATGAGCCGACTTGAGACCCTTTTCTCACCGGGTCCCCTCGCCGGTGTCTCGGTACTCATAACGGCCGGTCCGACCCGCGAGGCCGTGGATCCCGTGCGTTTTCTGGGTAACCGCAGCTCAGGCCGCATGGGCTTCGCGGTAGCCGCGGCGGCGGTCGGTGCAGGTGCCCGGGTAACGCTGGTGAGCGGTCCGGTGGCGGTTGACACGCCGGCGCGGGTGGAGCGCATCGATGTGGTCAGTGCACGGGACATGCACGCGGCTGTCATGTCGCGCGCCCAAGGCTGTGACATCTTCATCGGCGCGGCGGCGGTTGCCGACTATCGTCCGGCGAATCCGTCACCTCACAAGATCAAGAAAGCCGCCCCGTCGCTGGAGCTCAAGCTGGCGCGAAATCCCGACATTCTTGCGGAGGTCGCGGCGCTGCCCGGTGGTCCGTTCTGCGTGGGTTTTGCCGCGGAAACCGAGGATCTGGAAACTAACGCCAGGCGGAAGCTGTCGCGGAAATCCCTGGACATGCTCGCAGCGAACCGCGTGGGCTTTAGCGGGCCGGGATTTGAGAGCAAAGAGAACAGCCTGAGCCTTTACTGGGAGGGGGGCAGCATGGAGTTGCCCGTCGCGCCGAAGGAGCAGTTGGCGGTTGATCTCATGGAAGTCATTACGGGGCGGTATCTTGCAAAAAGTGCAGCTGAAAATACTTGATCCACGCCTGGGCGCGGAGTTTCCGATGCCCCAGTATGCAACCGCTGGTGCCGCCGGCATGGATCTGCGCGCCTGCGTCAACGCCGCATCGACCATAGCCCCCGGGCGTACCGAACTCATTCCCACCGGCTTGGCCATTCACATCCAGGACCGGGATCTGGCGGCTGTATTGCTGCCGCGCTCTGGCCTCGGCCACAAGCACGGAATCGTTCTTGGGAATCTGGTCGGACTCATTGACTCGGATTATCAGGGGCAAGTATATGTATCATGTTGGAATCGCAGTAAGGAAGCGTTCACTATTCAGCCCGGCGAGCGCATCGCGCAGATGGTCTTCGTGCCCGTGGTGCGCGCCGAGTTCGACATAGTCGGGGAGTTCACGCCGAGTGAGCGGGGAGAAGGAGGGTTCGGCTCGTCGGGTCGCCATTGAACGGGAGATCTCTCACGCTGCGGCCTCACCGCGGCTGAGACGCTCTGTCGCGTCCGCCTGCCGCTTGCGTGGCCCGGCGCCGTCCGCCCGAATGTCCAGGAGCACCATGATTTTCTTGCAACCGATACGTCGTTGTTCGCGGGGCCTGGCCTGATGCCCAAGGCAAACGCCAAGCTGACGGCTGCGGCAGGCATGGGGCGACGTCTGGGCTATGTCGGCCTCGCGGCCGTGATCCTCGGCGTTCTCGCGGCCGGGAGCACACACCTGCTGGACCGCTGGGTCGAGTTCAGGAGCGAGCAGACACGCCGAATTGCCGATGCCGCCGTGAACGAGATGGCGGTGGTTCTCCAGCAGGAGCTGGTCACCCAGCTGGATGGGTTTCAGGCTCTGGGCCGCGGCCCGGGTCTACCGGAGCTGCTCGATTCCGGGGATCCCGACCGCCTGCGTGCCAGGGAGCAAGCCGTTGCGGCCAGCTCTCCTCTGATTCTCGGCGTGCGTCTGCTGCCGGTAGGCCAAACGAAGGTTGACTACGATGCCATTCCGCCACTCACTTACGCCACTCTCGAGATGCTGGCAACCTCTGAGCAGAAGGGCGAAGCGCCGAGGCCGGAAGTCCAGCTGATGGGTACCAAAGGTCGCCATGTGGCGCTGCTGTCCAGGATCGAAGACGACCAGGGTCGGCTCAGCGGGCATTTGCTCGTGGGACTCGACGTGGGTCTGCTGCAGTCTGCCCTGGACAAGGCGCCATTCGCGGGCGGCTACGCGGAGCTGCGCCAGCCGGTTGCCGGCATGTCGCCGGTGACCGTCGCGAAGCGTGGCGCGCGCGACAATGCAGCGGTTGCAGGCGAGACCATCGCGGAGACGCGGCCCCTTGCCGGTAGTCCCTGGGTGGTGCGTTACGAGGCACCAGCGGCGACAAGTGGGGCGTTGATGAACGCCGACCTGATCGTCTGGGGCACCGCGGCCGGGCTGTTGTTGCTGGTAGCGGGACTGGTGCTAAGGAGCAGTCCAAGGCCCAAAGCGGCGGCTGCGAGCGCCGCCGGCAGTGCCCGCAGGCCGGCCACCGTTCCCGCAGGTGACACGGCCCCCGCTCCCTCCAAGCCCGCAGCCGGGCAAGCTGAGACGGCAGCGGCGCCCGCGGAGCCGAGCACCGAGCCCGGCGCCGAAGACAAAGCGGAAGAGCCTATCACGGCGGTCGACGGATCTATCTTCCGCATGTACGACATCCGCGGCATCGTGGGTGATACGGTCACGCCGCAGGTCGCCCGATCCATCGGCCGGGCCATCGGCACAGAGGCCGATGTCCGCAATCAGGCTGCCGTCTGCGTCGCCCGCGACGGGCGTCCTTCCAGCCGTGAGCTTGCCGACGCTCTGATGGAGGGCCTCAGCGAGGCGGGCCGGGAAGTCGTGGACATCGGTCAGGTGCCGACCCCCGTGCTCTACTACGCGACCCACTATCTGGAGGCGGGCAGTGGCGTGATGGTGACCGGCAGCCACAACCCACCCGAGTACAACGGTTTCAAGATCGTGCTGGGAGGGCGGAGCCTGTTCGGGGAGGAGATCGCTGCTATACGAAGTCGGCTCGAGTCAGGCCAGCTGAGCACCGGCATGGGGGTACACCGAACCATGGACCTGGGGTCGGAGTACATCCGCCAGGTCAGTGAAGACATTCCCGTTGCACTCGGTAACCCGTACAAAGTCGTCATCGACTGCGGGAACGGCGCGGCCGGTGAACTGGCACCGCGCTTGTATCGGGCGCTCGGGCACGATGTGGTGGAGCTGCACTGCGATATTGACGGCAGCTTTCCGAACCATCACCCGGACCCGTCGCAACCCGAGAACCTGCGGGACCTCATCCAGTCGGTTGAGAAGGAGCAGGCCGATCTGGGACTCGCCTTCGACGGAGACGGCGACCGACTGGTGGTTGTCGACGGCGCCGGCAATATCATCTGGCCGGACCGGCTGATGATGCTGTTCGCTCAGGACGTGCTGGCTGCCAACGCGGGTGCGCGCATCGTGTATGACGTCAAGTGCACCCGGGAGTTGGGACGGCTTGTGAGCAAGCTCGGGGGTGAGCCCGTCCTGTCCCGCAGCGGCCACTCGGTGATCAAGAACAAGATGAACGAAACCGGAGCCGTGCTGGGAGGGGAGCTGGCGGGGCATATCTGTTTCGCCGACCGCTGGTACGGCTTCGATGACGCCCTCTACGCAGGCGCCCGGCTGCTGGAGATTCTGCGTCAAGCAGGTGTGTCCGCGGCGGACGCCTTCCAACGCTTGCCCGGTGGGCTGAGCACGCCAGAGATACGGGTCGCGATGCAGGAAGGAGAGCCCGCCCAGTTCATGCAAAGTTTCACCCAGTCTGCAAGCTTCGAAGGCGCCGAGGTCATCACGGTGGATGGTCTGCGAGCCGAGTATCCTGACGGCTGGGGCTTGGTGCGCGCCTCGAACACTACACCCAGTCTGGTGCTGCGCTTCGAGGCCGATGACGAGGGCGCGCTGCAGCGTATTCAGGCAACTTTCAAAACCGCGCTGCTCGGAGTGGACGGCGACCTATCGCTGCCGTTCTGAGCTCTGCAGCAACTTAGGGGGGAACGTGCCAGAGGGGGGGCAGCTGCTGCTGATGAGCCGGAGTGAAACGCTCGCGCCAGCGCTTGAGGATGGCGGGGTGCGTCGCAAGATCTCGCCGACACCGCAGCCCGCGCATGTCGTACAAGCCCGGTTGGACTACTCGCCATGTCCCTGACACCGGCGGCAGCCATGAATATTGCACAGGTGCTGACCGAGGCGCTGCCCTACATCCAGCGTTTCACGGCCAAGACCATCGTCATCAAGTACGGCGGTAACGCCATGGTCGACGACAAGCTGAAGAACGGCTTTGCGCGCGACGTGGTGCTCATGAAGCTGGTGGGCATGAACCCGGTGGTGGTACACGGAGGCGGCCCTCAAATCGGCAAGCTGCTGGAACGCATCGGCAAGGAAAGTCGCTTCGTGGATGGCATGCGTGTCACCGACAGCGAGACCATGGATGTGGTCGAGATGGTGCTGGGCGGTCTGGTGAACAAGGAGATTGTCAATCTGATTAACCGCCATCGGGGGGCCGCAGTCGGTCTCACCGGAAAGGACGGCGACCTCATTCACGCCCGCAAACTGACCTTCCAGCCGCCTGAGGCTCCCGATACGGGCGGCGACGGCGGCGTGTCCGAGGATGAGCTGATGGCCCAGGTGAAAGTGCCGGAGATCATCGACCTGGGCCATGTGGGGGAGGTGACCAGTATCGACACCTCCATCATCGACATGCTGGTCGGCGGCGACTTTATTCCGGTCATCGCGCCCATCGGGGTCGGCGAAGATGGTTTTTCTTACAACATCAACGCGGACCTGGTAGCGGGCAAGCTGGCCGAGACACTGCAAGCTGAAAAGCTGATCCTGTTGACCAATACCGCGGGTTTGCTGGACCGGGACGGCAGTTTGCTGACCGGACTGGACGCGCGGCGGGTGGAACAGCTCATCAAGGACGGCACCGTACACGGCGGGATGCTCCCTAAGATCCGCTGTGCCCTGGAGGCGGTGCATTCCGGCGTACGCGCCGCCCACATTATCGATGGTCGCGTGGAGCATGCAGTGTTGCTGGAAATATTCACTAATGAGGGCGTAGGCACCCTCATCCACGGAGGGCGTGTCTAATGCAAGTTACCGGTGTGGTCCCAAGGCGTGAGCAGATCCTCCAGGCCTTGGCCCGCGAATTGGAGACAAGTCCCGGAAGCCGCATCACCACGGCCCGGCTGGCCGGGGCGGTGGGAGTGTCGGAAGCGGCTCTGTATCGACACTTCCCCAGCAAAGCAAAAATGTTCGAGGCGTTGATTGCCTTCGCGGAGGACTCGGTGTTCGGTCAGGTCAAGCGGATCCTGGCCCAGGAGTCGGAGGCGGCACGTCGCTGCGAGAGGATAATGTTTCTGCTCCTGGGCTTCTCGGAACGCAACCCAGGTATCACGCGTGTTCTTTTGGGGGATGTGCTGGCGGGCGAGCATGCGCGGCTGCAGGAGCGGGTGGCCCAGTTCTTCAACCGCATAGAGACCCAGTTCAGGCAAATTCTCCGGGAGGGCGAAGCGACCTCGGAGGAAACGCCCATGGCGACCACCGTCCCGGTCGCAGCAAGCCTGTTGGTGGCGCTGGTTGAAGGCAAGATGCTGCGGTATGTGCGCAGCCGATTCAAGCGTGCGCCACTCGAAGAATGGGACCGACAATGGCAGCTGCTGGCGGCGACATTGTTCGGCACACGCTCGTGAAGGCCGTCCGACACAGCGATGGGCAGGTGTTGATTCGAGGCCGAGCCATTGCCTATCGACTGTTCCGTGTGCCTCGCCGAAAACACATTCAGCTGCTGGCCGCAGGGGACGGCCGAATGCACATGCGGGCCCCCCATCGGTGCACACGTGCGCAGGCAGAAGCCGTGCTCGTGCAGCATGGGGGCTGGGCCCTGAAAGCTTTGGAGCGGGTCCAGATAGCGCTTCGTCGCCGCCCTAGCTTCCGCGACGGCTGCGAGCTTCCGTTTCTGGATGCACGCCTGCGGCTTCGGCTGCTCGAGTCGCCGCAGCGGGAGGTGCGCCGAGTGGGGCGCGAGCTGCGGGTCACCGGGCCCGACCTGGGCGTGGAGCGGGTGCGGAGCACACTGGATGCATGGTATCGGGCGGAGGCGCGCGCCGAGTTCGGGGGGCAGCTGGAGCGGCTCGGCGCCTTACTGGGAGTATCGCCGGGCCGCCTGTCCATACGTTCTCAAAAGGCTCGCTGGGGCAGCTGCTCCTGGCGGGGAGACATCAGTCTAAACTGGCGGCTCATGCTTCTGCCCCAGCCCCTTTCGGAGTACGTCACCATACATGAGCTCTGCCATCTGCGTCACCTGAACCATTCCCGGGCATTCTGGGACATGGTGGCAACGCAGGTGCCCGACTGGCGCGAGCGACGGGACCAGCTGCGGGCTTACGAGCCCTCGCTGCTATTCTAGGCCGGCCTGGGGAGACGCCTCGGGCGGGGTTTCCTCGGCCACCACTTCGCCCGGCTGAACGTCGCCGGATTTCAGAGCCCGCAGACGCTGTAGGTCCGCGTCGAACTGCTTGCGGATGCCGTCCTGGTCGTCCCGGCGGTCGTCTATGTAGGTCAGGTGACTGTCGATACGCCGGCGTACCTTGGCAATGCGCTCTTGGAGGTTCTTGGCCACGGAACGACCGCTGCGTTCCTGTCGAGCCGCTTGACTGGTGAGCTGCTCCAGGTTGGTTTCCATTTTCGCAACCCGGTTCTGAGCCAGCTTGATTCGGGACTCGATGACTGCCAGCTTGCCGTCCCGGGCGAGGAGCAGGTCTTCCTCGGTGGTGAAGGTGCGCAGCAGCACCTGGTCGTCTGCCAGCTGCTCCGCGGCCCGAATGCGGGCGATGCGCGCCTGCTCCGCCTTAACAGCGGCGAGGCGTTTGGCTTCTTCAAGCTCTTCCGCCGATCGGGCCGCCTCGACGACAGTGACTTTGATGCCTGATTCGCTGATTTGCTCATGACCTTTCTGGGCGTACTCGGGCGGAAGCCTGTCCCCGCATTCGCGCACGCCTTCCTTGTTGGTCCAGCACTTTATGCCGGCGAACGCCGTCGGTGGGGTTGCCGATACCGCCAGGAGGGCCAGGGCAAGGAAAGAACCATGAAGGCAGCTTCGAGCCGTAACAGAGTTTTTCATGTCTGCGGTGGGACCCCTGGTTAACGGCCACCTGATGGTGGAGCTCAGACAATAGTAGCGGCGCGCGGCACCGCCTACTTGAGTTGTGCTGGGTGATGCTGCCCGGGCCTCGATGTGGCTGCCCTCGACGAGCGGGCAGGGGTTACCGGGTCTGGGAGCCGTATTCCGCCTCGTATCGGCGCACTTGCTGGAGCATTTCGGCAGCTTCGGGTTGCCGCTCCAGATAGGAGATGATCTGTTCCAATGCCGCGATGCTGATGACCTGAAGACCGGACTGCTCCTGCACCTCCTGCACGGCGGAACGCACCCCTGTGCCCCGTTCCTGACGGTCCAGGGAGATGGCAACCCCTGCTGGCAGGGCGCCGGCCGCTGCGATGATGTCCACAGATTCCCGTATGGAAGCCCCTGAGGATATGACGTCGTCGACTATCAGCACCTTCCCCGACAGGGGCGCTCCGACGGTGACACCGCCCTCCCCGTGGTCTTTGACTTCCTTGCGGTTGAAGCAGTAGGGGACGCTGCGGCCGTGCTGGTCCGCCAGGCCGATGGCAGTGGCGGCGACCAGGGGGATACCTTTGTATGCAGGACCATAGAGCATGTGGAAGTCAATGCCGGAGTCCAGAATCGCTTGGGCATAGTAACGGCCCAGTCGCTTCAGGGCTTCGCCCGTATTGAACAGCCCCGTATTGAAGAAGTACGGGCTCACGCGACCGGATTTCAGCACGAATTCGCCGAAACGAAGCACGCCGGTGCTGATTGCGAAGTCCAGGAACTCGATTTGATATTGTTTCACGGCGTTTCGATACCAGGATTTCCGTTGACGGCCGTCAGTTTAGCCGGGTCAGGTGACGGGGGACAGGGTCTATGAGGTGTCGCGGCGCTCGGCTCTGGGAGGTTGGTCGGACCCGGTTATAATCCAAGAGCCTCCCGCTCCCGGGGGGATGCGTACAGACTGTTGAAGGCCCCATGCGTGTCGTCACGTTGAACTTAAATGGCATTCGTGCCGCAGCTCGCAAAGGGCTCTACGACTGGCTGCCGGAGCAGGAGGCTGATCTGGTGTGCTTTCAGGAAACGAAGGCGCAAATGGCCAAGCTCCGGGACCCCGTCTACCGCCCTGATGGGTACTATCACTTTTTCCACGATGCCGAAAAGCCCGGCTACTCTGGAGTCGGTCTTTACGCCCGCAAGGAGCCGGATGAAGTGACCATCGGCTTGGGTTGGCCCGATATGGATGCTGAGGGGCGCTATCTGGAGGCACGCTTCGGCAAGCTGTGCGTGGTGTCGCTGTATGTTCCTTCCGGCTCGTCCAGCGAACAGCGGCAGGCAATCAAGTTCGATTTTCTGGACCGCCTGATGCCCTATCTCAAGTCCCTGTGCCGTCGGCGGCGGGACTACATTATCGTCGGAGACTGGAACATCGCGCACCGCCAGATTGACCTGAAGAACTGGCGTTCGAACCAGAAGAACTCCGGCTTCCTCCCCGAGGAGCGAGCCTGGATGGACGAGCTGTTCGGTGCCACCGGCTTCGTCGATGCCTTCCGCGTCGTCAACCAGGAACCGGAGCAGTACACGTGGTGGTCCAACCGCGGGCAGGCCTGGGCCAAGAACGTGGGATGGCGCATCGACTATCAGGTCATCACGCCGGCGCTGCGGAAAAGCGTGCTGTCTGCATCCATCTACAAGGCGCAGCGCTTCTCGGATCACGCTCCCCTGATCGTTGACTACGCTATCCCGTTTTGACAGAACCCCAGTACATCTCGGCTTTCCTGGTCGGTCTGCTTGGCGGGGTTCACTGCGTAGGCATGTGTGGCGGCATCGTGGGCGCGCTGACCATGAGTCTGCCTGCGGACTATCGGCGCGAGCCCCGTAGGATGCTGCCCCACATGCTGGCATACAATGTCGGCCGGCTGGTCAGCTACACGGTCGCGGGAGGCTTGCTGGGCGGTGTGGGCTATGTGGCCGGTCAGCTCTCCGGCCTTTATCAGGCGCAGCTGGTCCTGGCTGTCCTCGCGGGCCTGTTCATGATTGCGCTGGGCTTGTATCTGGGTGGCTGGTGGTTCGGTTTGAGCCGGCTGGAGGACGCGGGCGCAAGGGTCTGGCGGCGTATCGAACCGATGGGAAGGCGCTTCCTGCCGGTTTCGACGCCTCGCCAGGCGCTTGCCCTGGGGCTGGTGTGGGGATGGCTGCCTTGCGGCCTGGTCTACAGCGTTCTTATTTGGGCCATGGCGGCGGGTTCCGTTGTCACCGGTGCCTTGATTGCAGCGAGCTTCGGCGTGGGTACCCTGCCTACGCTGCTCGCGCTCGGTGTTGTGGCGACGCGCCTCGCCGCCTTCGTGCGGCACACAGCGGTGCGTCGGATCGCCGGCGGCCTCGTGGTCGCCTTCGGTCTGCTGCAGCTGTGGCGTGCGCTCTGAAACTGTCAAGACCACAGTGACGGAGTACAAGTGGCCTGCCACAGAATCAAGCTGGTTCATGGACCGGTCGGGGTTTCGGCGGGAATCGCGCAAGGCGACTGGTGGAGGTCCGTTGCAGACCCCGGAAGGGGCGGGCAGGGTGGCCAGACCCAGCGGCGGTCGAGGGACGACCGCCCCGAGCGTCAGGACAGGGATGCGCTGTCGCGAGGCCCGGGGTGTGCAACGAAACTGGCCGAAACTCGGAGCCTGGAGCGAATCCCGCCGAAACCCTTAGCCACCCGTAATTCGACGCATTTGCGTGAAACTACCCTAGCTGGTGAAGAACTGCTGCTGGAACTCGATGACTCTTATCTCGTCCGTGCCCTCAGGCGTTACCTCGATGTGAAAGTGCAGCAATTCTCCGTTGTCGACGCTCACTTCGCCGAGGTAGTAGATGCCGCCCCCCTTGTCCCCGGCTCTGCGCATTTCGATGCTCTTCAACTGGTTGTTGAGATTGGTGGCCCGGGCCGTCACCGCGGCCGCCACGGGCTCGCCTGTTGTTCCCATCACCTTCTTCAAGACTGAAACGTTCAGGAGCACCCGGCTCTTGCTGCGCGTGATGCCGTAGGCCCGGGCGATGCCCGGCTGCAGGCGCTCGGTGGTGAGTGCGTTATAGTGGATCGTGAATTCGTCGAAGGTCACGGATTGCTCGGCAACCGCCTGAATCGGCCAGTGCAGAGTCACTGCCACGATGGCTAACATGAGCGACAGTTTATAAAACACAGGGCTCCTCCTGGATGAAGTTGTCGTAATCGCTGTGGTTGGGAGGCTGCTATTCTAGTCAGAATAGCGGGGCGATGGAAAAGATCCGCGGCTGAGACCCGAGTCGCCGCGCCTCCTGCCGAGAACCAGCCGCAGGCTTATGCCAAGGTCTTGTATCAGCCGAGGGCTGATTTCAGATCGGGGATGGCCGACGTGTCTCGCGTCTCTTCTTCCCACTCAACAGCTCTCCAGCAGTCTTGGGGACGCGGAGCTCGCTTGCTTTTGAATCCTAACCCGCCGCTACCGCGCGGTGTCCCGCCATTCGGACCGGGCCGCTGTCATGCCAGGAGACGAGCACCGAAATCCCTGATGGGGGCGACCAGCAGCAGCTTGACCAGCTGCAGGGCGATGAGTACCAATAGGGGAGAGAGGTCCAAGCCCGAGATGGGCGGCAATAGACGCCGCGCGGGCGCCAGGAGAGGCTCCGTCAGCTTGTAGAGCAGGCTGGTCACTGTATTGTAGGTGCCTGGGCTGACCCAGCTGAGGACCACCTGGATGAGAATTGCCACAAGGAAGACGTTCAACAGCAATCCGACCAGGTCAGCAATGGCGAGGAACAGCACGCCGCCGAAGGCTGGTGCAACGCCTCCCAAAGACAGCACAACCCACCACTCCACCAGCTTCAGCGCCACCATCAGGACGATGGCGGCCAAGTCTATGCCGGCAAATCCGGGAATGACTCGGCGCAGCGGACGCAGGGCCGGCGCGGTCACCTTCACCACGAACTGAGACACGGGGTTATAGAAGTCCGCTCGCACCCATTGGAGTAGCACGCGAAGCATGACCGCGAGCACGTACAGCCCGAATATCGTATGGATCAGGAAAGTGCCGGCATCATTGACATAAGGATTGCCCATCACTTCGTCCCCAGCTCCTGGCCGATCTCTGCGGCGCGATCCCGCGCGGCCTCCATCGCCCCCTGAAATATGCTGCGCAGACCGTTGTCCTCCAGGTGCTGAACAGCTCTTGCGGTGGTTCCTCCTGGCGAGGTTACGCGCCGTCGCAGACCTGCGGGGTCCTCGGCGCTCTCCAGTGCCATCTTGGCCGCGCCGAAGGCCGTCTCCAGGGTTAACAGCCGGCTTGTCTCGGCAGGCAGGCCAAGCCGTCCGCCGGCTTCCTCCATCAGCTCCATGACCAGGAAGAAGTAGGCAGGGCCGCTGCCCGACAGGGCCGTGACCGCGTCCATCTGGGCTTCGTCGTCTATCCACAGCACCATGCCGACCGCACGGAGTACGGATTCAGCCAGGTCTCGCTGTTCCTGGCTTACCCAGGTGTTCGCGAACAGACCGGTAGCGCCGCTGCCCACCAGCGCCGGCGTGTTGGGCATGGCACGTACCACCGCGGCTGGAAATCCCAGCCAGCGTCGGATGTCGGGCTCCCTGACGCCGGCGGCAATGGAGACGATCAGGGGCGACCGGTCGGCCAGTCCGGGGCCAAGCTCCCGCGCGACTGCGCGCAAGGTCTGTGGCTTGACGGCCAGCACGACCACATCGGCTGCCGCCACGGCCTCGCTGTTGGACCCCGTCACCGTCACTCCGAACCGGGAGGCCAGTTTCTGCCGTCTCGGCCCCACAGGCTCCGCCACCCGGATCTGCCGAACGGGCCAGCTGCCGGCAATAAGTCCGCCGATGAGGCTGGCGGCCATGTTGCCCCCACCGATGAACGCAATGGTCTTGTCACTCATGGGCAAAGCATACCATGCTGAACAGAGCGTAACTGCCCCCGGAAGACCGGCTCGGTGAAGCCAATGGGTTGAGTTCACCGACAGAATCTGCGACTTCGCGGTTCGCCTGGTGAGAAAGCCGGACCAGTCTGCCTGCAGCGGCTGGCACGAGCACAGGCCCGACGCATCAGCGCGGGAGTCTGGGGCCGAAGATGGCGGTGCCCACGCGCACGATGGTGGCCCCTTCTGCGACGGCCGCTTCCAGATCGGCGCTCATGCCCATGGAGAGCGTATCCAGAACCAGTCCCTGCTGCTGCATTTGATCAAGCAGCATCCGCAGGCGTTGGAAAGGGACCCGCTGAGAGGCGGTATCGATGGTCGGCGCGGGGATTGCCATCAGACCTCGCAACTTCAGTTGCGGCAAGTCCATCAGGGCGCCGGCCAGGTCGGGTGCTTGCTCGGGAGGCACACCGGCCTTGGTCTTCTCGCCGCTGATGTTGACCTGCAGGCAAACCTGCAAAGGCGGCAAGTCATGCGGCCGCTGTGCGCTCAGCCGCTCGGCAACTTTCAGGCGGTCGATGCTGTGCACCCACTGGAAGTGTTTGGCGATCAAACGCGACTTGTTGGTCTGAATCGGGCCGATGAAATGCCACTCTAAAGACAGGTGGGCGAGGGCCGCTATTTTGCCTAGGGCTTCCTGGGCGTAGCTCTCGCCAAAAGCCCGTTGCCCGGCCACGGCCACTTCCTCGATGTCCATCGCAGGGCGCGTCTTGCTGACCGCTAGCAGCGCTACGGATCCGGGGGGCCTGCCGTAGCGCTGCTCGGCCGAGGCGACACGCCGCCTGACGGTCTCTAGAGCATGTGCAGCCGCAGCCATAAGTGGGTGTAAGGGTCTGGACTATACTTCGTGACCAGCTGCGCGAAACGGCCAGCCAGGTCAGTAGCCTGGGACAGTATATCGGGGTAACAAAAGGGACTCACGCATGGACATTGGCGAGTTGCTCGCATTCGCGGTGAAAAACGGCGCCTCCGACATGCATCTGTCGGCCGGATTGCCGCCGATGATTCGCGTGGACGGCGACGTGCGGCGCATAAACGTGCCGCCGCTGGAGCACAAGACCGTTCATGATCTCGTTTACGACATCATGAACGACAAGCAG
>JASJBY010000063.1 GCA_030066245.1 Gammaproteobacteria bacterium | reverse complement strand
ATCGGCCAATCTGCTTTGCCAGAGCGACCCAAGATTCCGACAAAATCGCCGGGAGCGATTTTCAACAGCGGAGCGTAGCGACGCTGGCCCCGCAGGGGCGGAGGGCAGGATGCCCGTAGTAATCCCGGTGAGGAATCCGGGCTAGTACTCCGTCACAGTGGTTTTGACGGTTTCAGAGCGCCCTACCCCGGGTTTTCGCAACCGGGCTAAATCACCGACACCCGCGCGAAGCGACGTTTCCCCACTTGATAGACATGGCGGGTGCCAGCCGGCACATGCAGCTTGGGGTCTTCGACGCGCTCGCCGTCGATGCGAACGGCCCCTTGCTTGATCATGCGCATAGCCTCGGAAGTGCTTGAGGTGAGACTGGCGCCCTTGAGCAGATTGGCGATCGCAATACCCTGTGCGTCGGACGACAGTTCCACCTCAGGCATCTCTTCGGGCATCCGTCCCTGCTGGAATCGCCGCTCGAAGTCCTCACGGGCAGCGTCGGCGGCAGCTTGTCCGTGAAAGCGGCCAATCAGCTCAACTGCAAGCATCACTTTGAAATTCCTTGGGTTTTCCTCTCCCTGCTCAGCCCTTTGCTGCATCTTGCGAATCTCCGCCATGGACGTGCGCAGAGACAGCAACTCGTAGTACCGCCACATGAGCTCGTCGGAAACAGACATGAGCTTGCCGAACATCTCGTTGGGAGCCTCATTAATCCCGACGTAGTTGTTCAGCGACTTCGACATTTTCTGCACGCCGTCCAAGCCTTCGAGGATGGGCATCGTGAGGACGACCTGGGGTTGCTGACCGTAGCTTGCCTGGAGCTGACGCCCTACTAGCAGGTTGAACTTCTGGTCGGTACCCCCGAGTTCCACATCAGCCCGCATGGCGACTGAATCGTAGCCCTGGATCAACGGATACAGAAACTCGTGCACTGCGATAGGCTGGTTGCCGGCATAGCGCTTGCTGAAATCATCCCGTTCCAGCATCCGGGCCACCGTGTGCCTGGATGCCAGCTGAATAAGATCCGCCGCGTCCATGTCATTCATCCAGCTGGAATTGAACATGACCAGCGTGCGCTCAGGGTCGAGAACCTTGAAGATCTGGGTCTCGTAGGTGCGCGCGTTCTCGATGACTTCGTCCCGCGACAAGGGCTTGCGGGTGACGTTCTTGCCGGTAGGATCCCCGATCATCCCTGTAAAATCACCGATGAGGAACATGGCCTCGTGGCCCAGTTCCTGGAACTGGCGCAGTTTGTTGAGGAGCACCGTGTGGCCCAGGTGCAGGTCGGGCGCCGTGGGGTCGAAACCCGCCTTGACTCGGAGCGGCCGGCCCTCAGCCAGCTTCCTGGCGAGATCCTTCTCCAGAAGGATTTCCTCCGTGCCGCGCTTGATGACCTCTAAAGATTCCTCGATGGTAGACATACCCAATCGCCCTACTCGAATCCGCGCCAGAGTTTACACAACCATGCTGGCCAGCGCAGCCAGCCAGTGTTGATAAAGGTGCCGTTTCACGCTATCTTTCGGCCATATCCCTCGCGACTGAATTCAGTGAATTATCGTCCTTACGTTAAAAAGGACTATAAGGACGTCCTCGGCCAGCCGTTGGTTCGCGCCCGCCGCCGGCGGCTCAAATGGCCGTTGCTGGTCATCGCGGCCGGCGGGGCAGCCCTTGCGGTGAACATCTCGGCCGGCATCGGCCAAACAGAGCGCAAGCCAGCGCCAAAACCTGCTGCCATTCCGTTGGAACTTCCCTGGGACAGAACGGTGGCCGATACCACAGGGCAGACCGCAGCACTCGAAGCGCGACCGCTGAAGTCTGACAAGCAGACGGTCGTGTCTGCAGTGCCACCGCCGGGCGGCAAGGGCACAGCACCCGAGCCCACGCAGGTGGCAGCGGCACGGGACCCGGCGCCAGCGCCCGCCGCTATCCAGCAGGGCGCAGCGGCCGCCCAGAACGTCGCCGAGACAACCGTGGTGGTAAAGAAGGGAGATACGCTGTCGGCTATCTTCGGACGCCTGAAGCTGGATACGCGCGAAATGTACAGGCTCTTGGGCGACCGAGGGGCGAAGAAGAAACTTTCCCGCCTGCGACCCGGACAGGAGTTACAGTTTCGGGTCGACGCCGACAAGCGGGTCCAATCGCTGGCGTATCGTATCGACGATGTGACCACCCTAAGGTTGTCGCGAGACAGCGATGGCTTCAGCGGCGAGTTGCTGAAGGAGCAGTTAACCCGTCGTTTGACCAGCACCACGGGTGAAATTCACAGCTCGCTTTTTCAGGCCGGCCAAAAGGCCGGCCTGTCCAACGCTCTCATCATGCAGATGGTGGAGGTACTGGGCTGGGACATCGACTTCGCAATTGATATCCGCAGTGGCGACGGCTTTACCGTGATATACGAGCAACTGTTCAACGGGCGGGGGGACAACGTCGGGGAAGGCCACATAGTCGCCGTCTCCTTTACCAATCAGAACCGAGAGATACGTGCCGTGCGCTATACCGATCCCAGCGGCCACGCGGACTATTACTCGGACGATGGCTACAGCATGCGCAAAGCATTTCTCCGCACACCGGTCAACTTCTCGCGCATCAGCTCGCGTTTCTCCAGGGGCCGCTATCATCCGGTCCTAAACCGGATACGCGCTCACAAAGGGGTGGACTATGCGGCCCCCGTGGGAACGCCCGTTAAGGCCACAGGCGACGGGACGGTAAGTTTCAAGAACTGGAAGGGCGGCTACGGAAGAACCGTGGTCATTCAGCACGGGGGGAAATACACCACCCTGTACGCGCACCTATCTCGTTACGCCAAGGGGCTGCGTCCCGGCAAACGTGTCCGCCAAGGCCAGGTGATTGGCTTTGTGGGTAAGTCAGGGCTGGCCACCGGTCCTCACCTTCACTATGAGTTTCGGGTGAGGAACCAGCATCGCGACCCGCTACGGGTGCGCCTACCCAAGGCCAATCCGATTGCGGCGGAGTACCGCAAGGACTTCATTCGCAAGACCAAGCCGCTGCTCGCTCAACTGGAGCATCTCCGGCATACGCAGCTGGCTCAGCGCGAAGGCAGCTAAATCGACCGCGTGCAGAATCGATGCAGTGGCTCGGGTGGGACGCCTCTCCCCCGTGAATCCTGTGTATGCGGCATCGCTCAGCCCGCCGGATACGCAGCGATCCACCCGTTCCCAGAGAGAAACCGCCTCCGGCTTCCGCTTATCTCCAGAGTCAATGGCCTCCGGGAGGCGTCAAGAGCAGAGGGACAGGACTAAACGGAAAAGGATGAGCCGCAGCCGCAGGTGGTAGACGCATTCGGGTTGCGTATGATGAACTGCGCTCCCTGCAGGTTTTCCGTGAAGTCTATCTCCGCACCCATGAGGTACTGAAAGCTCATGGGGTCGATGATCAGCTTCACGCCGTTCTTCTCGACGACGGTATCCCCCTCCTGCACGGCCTCCTCGAAAGCGAAACCGTATTGGAAGCCGGAGCATCCACCGCCCTGCACAAACACGCGCAGCTTCAGGTTGCTGTTTCCCTCCGCTGCGATGAGGTCTTTGACCTTGTTTGCCGCAGCATCGCTGAAAGCGAGGGGCTCGCTGTCTATTACGTCCGCAGTCGCCATAGCGTCTCCACAGCCGTTGATGGGCTAAGCAAAGAATATATGATTGTTGATGGATTTAGTCAACAATTAATCTGCCGCACCGACGACTTCCTTGCGCTCCCCACCCACGTCTGCCTCGGATTTGACTTCGGCGGTCTCGTGGGTCAACGCCATCGGAGAGGGCGTGGCGGCCTCCGTCGAGCGAACGAGATTACCGTTCACTTCGGCCCCCATAGCCATCTCAATCAGAGTGTAATACACGTTGCCCGTAACCCGGGCGCCGCTCGCAAGCTCAATGTGCTCGTGAGCATAGACATCACCCATCACCACCCCGTTCAGGACGATATTGGGAACCCGCACCTCTCCCTCGATGCTGCCGTGATCGCTCAGCGTCAGCACCGACGAGCTGTCGTTATCGGCCACCACATTGCCTTTGACACTACCATCCACGTGCAGTCCACCGGCAAAACGCAGGTCGCCAAAGAGCTCGGTGTTTTTCCCGATCAAGGAGTCTATCTTGGTGGTCTTGAATTTCTTCCGGCTGCCAAACATTCCTAGTATCCCTCTCTAGCCAGCAAGACGCAGCCAGTCAAAGGTCTTTTCGACTCGAGACCGCTTCTTCCCGGTGGTGGTCACCGAAACCAGGATGCGGTGGGGCACAAACCCCTGTGGCAACGCCAGTTGTCCTTCCAGCCTCTGGAAGTACCTGAAATGCAACTTCAATTCTGCTTGCCCCTGACCCGTGAGATCACTCAGGGTCAGCTCCCTCGGACTCCCCTCCTGCTCACCGGAAACAGTGAGGCTCACCAGACCGCGCGTGACCTTATCATTTTTCATAGCTCGGGTTAATACGAGCTTATATCGGTACTCACCGTCCTGACCATTAGATTCCAGCTTGAAGCTCTGGATGGCCAGACCCCTGGTCTTGCCACTGGTGGTGACGATTCCGCGATAGAAGGCCAACTCCTCCTTCAGATCCAGGATCTGGTCCTGCAGATCCCGCAACGTGTCGTCCACGTGCGTGTATGCCTGACGCTCAACCTGGGCGGCCCGCTCGAGAATGGCCGCCCGTTCCAGGAGACCCGCGTTCTCCGTTGCCAGCGTCTCTACCCGCTGACGAAGCATGTCGCGCTCCGTCGTAGTTCTGGATATGTCCGCGGCGGCGTCCACGCGCCCATATTCAGAACCCACCAACGCGGCGGCCAGGAGCAATACCAGCAACAGGGCCATTCGCACTGCCCTGCGCCGGGGACTGCGCTCGTGGATGACGTAGCGAGGGTTCATGGGCACCGACTGCGGGCAAGTACCTCGAAGGTCACGGCACCAGGGCCGGTAGATTCAATCCGGTTTCCTCCCGGAGGCCAAACATGATGTTCATATTCTGAACGGCCTGTGCCGCCGCCCCTTTAGTGAGGTTATCGATCACAGAGAGCACAACTATAGCGTCACCTCCTCGCGGCCGGTGAACGGCGATACGGCAAATGTTAGTGCCTTTGACGCCACGTGTCTCCGGATGAGAGCCCGCGGGCAGCACGTCCACGAAGGGCTCGTGCCCATATCGGGATTCGTACAAGGCCTGCAAATTGGCGTCGTCCGACCCAAACGCATACAGGGTAGCGTGTATGCCCCGAATCATCGGCGCCAGGTGGGGCACGAAGGTGAGTTCGACGGCGCGGCCGCAGGCGGCGCTCAGCCCCTGCACAATTTCCGGTAGGTGCCTATGCCCGGGCACAGCATAGGCCTTGAGGCTCTCGCTGGCCTCGCACAGGAGGCTTCCCAAATTTGCCTTGCGGCCGGCCCCGCTCACTCCCGATTTGGCGTCCGCAATCAAGCGCGCCAGGTCCACATGCCCTTCCGTCACCAGGGGTAGAAAGCCAAGTTGGACCGCTGTCGGGTAGCAGCCCGGGTTAGCGACCAGGCGCGCGTCGCGAATGGCCGCGCGGTTTACCTCGGGCAATCCGTAGACGGCCTCAGGGAGCAGTTCGGGCGCCGCGTGGGGCATGCCGTACCACTCCTCCCACAACCCCAAATCCTTCAGCCGAAAATCAGCCGCAAGATCGATTACCCTGACTCCTGCCTCCAGCAAGTCGGAAGCCATGGTCATTGCAGTGCCGTTGGGCGTGGCGAAGAAGACTAGATCACAGTCACCCAAAGTCTCGAGATCGGGTGCGCTGAACTGCAGGTCGAAGCGGCCTCGCAGACTCGGAAAGAGTTCCGCCACCCCTGTCCCGGCCTCGCTCCGAGACGTAATCACCGCGACTTCCACGCCGGGATGGCCGCTCAGGAAGCGCAGGAGCTCTACGCCTGTATATCCAGTCCCACCAACTATGCCAACTCTTACCATGCGCCCACTGCCCTGAAGAAATAAGGCGGATAGGATACGGAAAGGCGCGGAGGAGGAAAACAAAAAAGCGGCCTAGGCCGCTTCAAGATACGGTGGTCACTTTGTTGTTATAAATCAGGTGGATTCTTTGTTCGTCAGCTTAGTGGCCTCTCAGGACACTGTCAAGCATTTGTTTTGCTTGACTGATTTGACGAATCGTGACGAACGCCAGCTTTACCCGGAGCGATGCGGACCGTGCCATTGCTCAGCTCATTCGCGGGTATTTCGAGATGCCCGGATTACCCTTGACGTTCTTCAGCTTGGGGGTGTTTATCTTGTCGAGTCGGGCTGACTTTCGGTCACGCAGATAGTCTGCCACCACTTCCCAGACCGGCTCTCCCGGCGACTTGGAGCCGACGGTTGCCCAACCCGCCACTTTGTAGGTCTTGTTCGGCTCCACCTTCCGGCCATCGTCCAGAGTCATGTCCGAGATCCGGTTGCCTATGGTCTGGGCGGGCTCGCAGACATAGTCCAGTCCCCCGACGCGGACCATGTCCCCGCCCTGTTGGTAGTAGGGATCTTCGTTGAACAAGTTGTCGCCCACGTCCTCCAGGATAACTTTGATCTGCTCGCCGGTCATCTCCCTGACATAGGTTTCCGGATAGGTCATACAGGTCTGGTCGAGCACGTTCTCCATGGTGATGGGCTCCCCTGGAAGGACCGTTGTTCCCCAGCGAAAACCCGGCGACAGGGAGACGTCCGCATCGCCCTGCACCCGCAGCGCATCACAGATCAGCTGGTCGAATGTGCCGTTGAAGTTGCCCCGACGGAACATCACCTCCTCGGCCGTGCCCAACTCCTCGGTGAGCTTGTCCAGGTAAGGCGCGCGTACCTTCTCGATGTAGGCAGCCATTTCCGGGTCGGGATCGAGCATGTTCGAAAACACGGGCAAGAGCTTATAGCGATATCCGCGAACCTTTCCGCCGCGAATATCCATATCCATGACGCCGAGAAACTTGCCGTTGGAACCTGCATTGGTAACCAGGGTCTTGCCACCGGCGTTGGCGACCTCGATGGCACCCGGCATGCCGTCATGGGTATGGCCGCCGAATACGGCGTCGATGCCGGAGACAACGGAAGCCATCTTGAGATCCACGTCCATGCCGTTGTGGGAGATGACGACTACCGCGTCGGGCTTCTCCTGCTGCCTTATCTGGTTCACCAGTGCCTGCATATCGTCGTCGTTGATACCGAAGGTCCAGTCAGGAATGAAGCGTTGGGGGTTGGCGATGGGTGTATACGGGAAAGCCTGACCGATGATCGCGACCCGCACCGCGCCCAGGCTTCGCATGGTGTACGGCTTGAAAGCATGCCCGGTGTCCTCGTTGAAGCCGTCAAAGTCCTCGAACTCGTAGTCGAACATCACGTCGTCCTTGACCTTCACGTTCTGGCAGACGTAGTCGCCCTTGAAGGCATTGACGTTGTCGATCACCTCCTTCTGCAGATAGGTGAACTCCCAATGGCCGGTCATGACATCGACACCAAGGAGGTTGCAGGCCTCCACCATGTCCTGGCCGCGCGTCCAGTAAGCGGTTCCCGAACCCTGCCAGGTATCGCCGCCGTCCAGCAACAGGGTCTTCTCGGGACCGAACTCGGCGCGTGCCCGTTTGACCAGCGTCGCCAGATGAGCGAAGCCGCCAACGCTGCCGTACTTGCGCGCGCCCTTCTCGAAGTCCAGGTAGGTTAATGCGTGGGCTTCCACACCCCCCGTGGGTACACCAAAGTGCTCAAGCAGCCGCGTGCCCACGAGGTGGGGCGCTTTGCCGAACGCCGGGCCGATGCCCAGGTTGACATTAGGCTCGCGGAAGTACACCGGCAGGAGCTGGGCATGGGAATCCGTGAAGTGGAGCAGGCGCACATTGCCGAATTTCGGCGTTTCGTAGAGATCCGAAGGAGACTTGCGCATGGCAAATACGGAGCCCGGGAGCATGCCGGCGGCACCGGCGACACCCATGATGCGCATAAACTCACGGCGGTTGAGAGGCATGGAAGAATCCTCCGTTGGTGACGTCGGCTCCGGGCTCTCTGTGCCGCGGGCTGTCGTTTGCTTAGTTGAGTCCGTCCTTGCGGCCTGGCGCCGGCCGTTTGTCTGCGTGCCCACAGCCGGGGCTGGCCGGGCATTGCTGGCGATTATGCGACGCTCGAAACGAGCTTATCAAGTCCGGTCTTCCTTCCACGCCCAGCGCCTGGCTGTAGCCGCCCCGGGGATCTGGCATAATCTGCGGGCCGAAGGCGGCACGCGCTCGCTCTTGCGCTCTCACTACGGGAAATTGTCCTGTCCAATCACCGGATCCATGTTACCGACGAGCACTGATACGAGGTTGCCCCCGCGCCGCGGCGCTCGCTAGCGCCTATGGGCTCTCTTCGGCGCCTGCGGAAAGCATCCGGCCATACCTGGGACCGGCTTAGAATCCGTCTGTCCGGTCAGGATGAGGTGACCGTTATGGCCGGGCTGGGGCTACTCTCCGGCCTGCTCACCGGCCTTGTGATCCTGGCGTTTCGCCTGCTCATCGAGACGGCGCAGGAGAAGCTGCTTCCCGGGACCGGCGGCGAAGGCTACGAGGGGCTCAGTCCGCTCCTGAGACTGCTGCTTTGTGTCGCCGGGGGGCTGGTCGTCGGTGTGCTGTTTCAGCTCGCCAGTGCGCGCGTGCGGGACGTCGGGGTAGTGCACGTCATGGAGCGGCTCTCCTATCATCAGGGCCACCTGCCCCTTGGCAACGCGCTCATGCAGTTCGTCGGCGCCGCCGTTTCCATTGTCAGCGGACATTCTGTAGGGCGCGAAGGGCCGGGGGTACATCTGGGCGCGGCGGCTGGCAGCCAGCTCGGCGTGCGCCTGGGACTGCCGAACAATACGGTGCGCACCTTGACCGCTTGCGGCATAGCCGCATCGATCGCCGCTTCCTTCAACACCCCTCTGGCTGGCGTGATCTTCGCCATGGAGGTGGTCATGATGGAGTACACGCTTTCCGGTTTCGCGCCAGTCATTCTCGCCGCGGTAAGCGCCACCACGGTGACGCGCATTGTCTATGGTGACGCCCCGGCTTTTGTGGTGCCGGCTCTGCAGATGCTATCCCTGACCGAGCTCCCGCTGGTGCTGCTGACGGGGGTCGTCATCGGTCTGCTGGCGGCGGCGTTCAATCATTCGGTGGTTTTCTTCTCCGGCCGCCTCACCGGATGGCCGCTGTGGCTGCGCATGACAGCGGCCGGAACGGTAACGGGCATTCTGGCCCTGGCGGCGCCACAGATCATGGGCATCGGCTACGACACCGTGACGGCGTCTCTCCTGGGCGAGTTGGCCTTGCCAACTCTGGTGGCCGTTGCCGCCCTGAAGCTGCTGGCCACGACCGCGGGGATTGGGCTTGGCCTACCGGGTGGACTCATCGGGCCCACACTCGTGGTGGGCGCCATGGCCGGCGGCGCAGTCGGTGCAGCGGTATCCTTCTGGCTGCCGGCCGAGCTGTCCCATCTCGGCTTCTACGCCATGATGGGCATGGGCGCCATGATGGGCGCCAGCCTGCAGGCACCATTGGCCGCACTTACCGCAATGCTGGAACTGACCGGAAATCCGAATATCATCATGCCCGGCCTGCTGGCGGTGATCACGGCAGGACTTTCGGCCCGGCGCCTGTACGGAGTGGAATCCGTCTTCCTGCTCGTCATGCGCGCCCGCGGGCTCGATTATCGCAATGACCCGGTGGCACAGCATCTGCGCCGCCTGGCGGTGAGCGCGGCCATGGACCAAAGCGTTGCGCTCCTGCCGGTGTTCGCGCCGAGGGAGCAGGCAGAGGCTGTGCTTGCGGATCAAAAGCCTCGTTGGATTCTGGCGCAAGAGGACGCAACGCCCGCGGCGCTGCTGCCCGCGGCCGACTTGGTTCATGCGCTCGCCGAGCACCCGCAAGCTCCCGCCGTTGATTTGCTTCAGATCCCGGCGGACCGCCGCGATGTCGCACCCATCGCCCTGGAAGCCACGTTGCAGGAAGCGCTGGAGCGATTGCGCAGTTCAGAGGTCGAGGTGCTGTACGTCACCCGCCCGGCGGCACCCGGCATCCTCAGGATCTACGGTGTGCTGACAGAATCCCACATCGAGCAGAGCTATCGTTACTGACCAACAGGGGAAATCCACGCTACGCCCATGGTCCAAGCGGAGGTGAATTGCCGCGCTGACCACCAGCAGACCCGTACCGCCTGCCCATGAGGAAATGGTTGTCCGCACTTGCTCGAGTCCGCCCAAGCTGGGCGGCAGCCGGACTCGTGCTGCTGGTCCTGGCTGCGTGGGTCATGCTGCATACCGCAGACCGCAGGCTCGCCCCGGAGGTGGAGTTTGTCACTCTGTCCGGTCAACGTATTGGCCTCAACAGCCTGCGTGGCCATCCTGTACTGGTGACTTTCTGGTCGACCAGCTGCGGCCCGTGCGTGGATGATATGGGACATCTGATCCGCATGCATGAGGAGCTCGAGGACCGAGGCCTGCGAATCGTTGCGGTCGCCATGCCGTACGATCCGCCAAACCGGGTAATTGAAATGGCGCGGGCGCGCGGCCTGCCGTACACGGTCGCGCTCGACGTGCAGGGTAAAGCTGTGGCGGCTTTCGGAGACGTGCCGGGTACGCCCACCACCTATTTGATTGGCCCGGACGGTGGCATCAGAGCCCGGACCGTGGGTCCCCTGGATGTGGCAACAGTGACAGAACAGCTTCTGACCATGATGGAGAGCGCGTGAGCACGGGGCTGTGCCACACGCCGTGGAGGCCACCGCTGCAACAGCGTCGATGCTGCGCACCGATCGCCCGCCAGACACGGCCATGAGCGATACGGGCATTGGGCAGGCAAAATGGCTCTGTTCAAGACTGGTATACTTGTAAGTCGACGTCAGGGGTCACGGGTATCACCTGGACGATACCGAGACCATCTTGGAACGCCGCCAGGGGATGAACCCCTGAAGGCTCATCGAACTCGGATGACTCACAATGGCTAGAACGGTGAACTGTGTCGTTTTGAAACGTGAGGCTGAAGGGCTTGACGCCCCGCCCCATCCAGGCGACCTTGGGCAGCGGATATTCGAGAACGTGTCGAGGGAAGGTTGGAACCAGTGGCTCGAACGGCTGACCATGATAATCAACGAGAATGGACTGAATACCGGCGATCCGGGCACCGTCGAGGTGATTGAAAGGCATATGGAGGGCTTTCTGTTCGGCGAGGGGCCCGATGGTGGTGTGCCTCAGGGTTTCAGGCCGCCGGGCGCCAAGAAGTAATCACGCGGGGCTCCGGGAAAGCGTCCACATGGGCGCGGTGACGATGTTCAGGCACGCGTGTGCATCGCGCAACGCCCTTTCAGCCAGCGCCGGGTTCGGGGCACGGGCGAAGATGAATCCCAGATAGCTCGAGCCTTCCGGCAAGGGCACCAGCTCGTAACCCTCGCGAATGCTGATCTCCACCTCCTCCACGTAAGGAACCCGACTGGCGGCCAGGACGCCTTCTACCCGTCGCAGGATGCCCGCTCTGGGTGTCGGAATCATCAAGACACCGCCCGCGTTCCTGCTGGGCTGCCACGCTAGCGGTAGACCGACGGCGTGGGCGATCACCAGCGCCTCAAGACTTAGCCCCGTCCCAAAGCGCAGCAGGCGCGCGCATTGACCACCGATGGTTCGCGCAGCGACTTCGATCACCCGGGCGTCACCGTCCCGCACCCGCAGCTCAGCGTGAATCGGTCCTTCGCGCAGCCCGTAGGCACGACAGGTTGCCACGACAAGCTGCCGGATCCGGCGCTGCAGCGCCGGGGCCAGCCGTGACGGGGTGATGTAATAGGTTTCCTCGAAGTACGGACCGTCCAAGGGATCGGGCTTGTCGAACATGGCCAGGATCGTGAGCGTCCCGTCGTCGAGCATGGCCTCCACCGCCACTTCCCGACCCGGCATGAAATCCTCGACAAGCACCCGAGTGCGTTCAATTGGGTCGGGGAGGTCCGCGATAAGCGGGCGGATCCGCTCGCAAGCAGCCACTAGCGCCTGCCCGTCGTCGGCTCTGATGACACCTCGGCTGCCGGACATTGCCACCGGCTTGACCACGCAAGGAAAGGGGACGCCGGCAATCTGCCGTGCCAAGGGCCGCTGCAGGTCCAGGCAACGAAATTCCGGCACGCCGGCCACGGCGTCAGCGAGCGCTTCTCGGGCCAGATCTTTGCGGCGGGAAAGTCGGGCACTCCGGGGAGAGTTGTGCCGAAGACCAAGCTCCATGGCCACGCGGCCGGCCGGCTCGACCACGGCATCATCGGTCGCCACGACACCGTGAAGGCCCAGGTTCCTGCCGGCGGCCACCATCTGCCCGACGCCATGGGCGGAGGTCAGCTCCACGTGGATTCCCTGGGCGACATCCGGCACCAGAGAATGGTGACCCTCTGACGCCACAAACGGCTTGCAACCTAGAGACCGCGCAGCCTCGACGTACGCGGCCAGGCGGTAGCTGTGCGGAGGGCTGACGAGAAGAACTCCGGGGGCCTGGTCCTTGGACGGGACACCCCGGGGCCGCATGCGCAGTGGACTGGGCAGGCGCCGGTCGAGCCGGTCAGCCGGAGCGGGTGTCAGGCACAGCCGCCGCCGGCTGCGCCGCAGGTTCGACAAACACCAGAGCCGCCGGTGCTGGCAAAGACGTTGTTGAACACGAAGCTCGCTCCCATTGGCCGATCTACGTAGTCTATCTCAACGCCGCGCAGGTAGTTCAGCGCCACAGCGTCCACGTAGAGCTTGACGCCGGAATCTTCGAGGACACAGTCAAAATCCGATTGGCGATCGGTGAAGGTCATGCCGTAGGTCATGCCGCCACAGCCTCCGCCCGTCACAAATACGCGCACCGCCTCGATGTCCTGGTCATCGACTTGGTTGAGCAGCGCCGCCATCTGTTCGCGTGCGGCGGGCGTCAACTGGATATCGGCGCCGCCAAGCTGGTGTGTGAAAACCGTTGTTGCCGCATTATTCATATCGCGAGCCCCTCCGACGGGTATTTTAGGCAAGAATATAGCTGCTAACCACTAGCTTCGACAAGACGGCGGGGCCAGGGTTGCTTCGCTCTCAGGACACCAGTCGGTCGGCGAGAAAGCCCCGTTTGCTGCGCATGAAATCCTCGTATAGCAACTTGAACTCAGGAACAACCGAGCGCTGCACACAGCTGAGAGACAGGAGGGCATCGCTCCAGGCGGCAACGCGGGGGAAGTGCTCGGCGCTGAAGGCGGGATTGATCTCGGCGATGATGTCGAGCCGCATGAACAAGGGCGCGAAGGCGGTGTCGACCAGCGACAGTTGGCTGCCGTTGAAGTATGGCGGCTGCTGCAATAGGGGCTCCAGCCTGTGCAGCTTCTCCTGCAGACCCTCGCATGCCTCTTCGAAGGCTGCCTGATCTTTAGCCGTCAGGAGGTTGTGATGGTCCATGAGACAAGCCGAGCCGAACTCGACCCAGGCCCGGTTCAACGCCCGCAGCAAGGGCTCGGCCGGCTGCATCGAACCCGGCGAGATTTCGTCGATGTATTCGTTTATCACCGCGGACTCGAAGAGCACGGCATCCCCATCAACCTTCATCACGGGAACTTTGCCGAACGGCGATATGTCGGTGAACCAGGAAGGCGGGTCGTCCAGGTCGACGTAGGTAATCGTGTGCGGCATTCCCCGATACAGCAGGGTAATCACTGCGCGCTGAACAAAAGGGCACAGCTTGAAGCTGACCAGCTCAAGTTTCATGATTGGAACCGCCGCCCACCAGTAACGCCGCTCGCTGACGCCGGCGGGCAACACAGCAGCATCCAGCACGGTCTTCGACAGACATGTCGCCTAGGCCTCCACCTCGACCATCTCGAAATCCTCTTTCCTTGCACCGCAGTCGGGGCAGCTCCAGTTAGGCGGCAGGTCTTCCCACTTCGTCCCGGGGGCAATGCCCTCCTCCGGCAGGCCCTTCTCCTCGTCGTAGATGAACCCACAGATTACACACATGTAGCGTTTCATTACGGCCTCCCCGACCCAAAAAGGCCGACATTCTCGCACGTTCATTGGGCATGCGAAACCGAGGCCTGATGATATGATGCTGCGCATGCAGGAGTTGCTTGAACAACGGCCGGCACTGCTCGTCTTCGCTGGCCTTGACCCCACCGGCGGCGCTGGCCTTCAAGCCGACATAGAGACCATCGCCAGTCTGGGAGGTCAAGCCCTGCCCGTTGCCACCGCAACAACGGTCCAGGACACGAGACATGTCTACAGCTTCACGCCAGCCGACCCGGCGCTGGTCCTTGAGCAGGCTCGCACGGTGTTGTCCGACATTAGCGTCGCAGGGGTGAAAGTCGGCTTGGTACCCGACCCCGCCACAGCCCGAGTCATTCACAGCATTCTTGAGGACTATCACCAGGGGCCTATAGTGATCGACCCTGTTCTGGCATCCGGAGGTGGTGACAACCTGATGACGTCGGGCACCCGGGAGGCCGTAAGATCCCTGCTCGTTCCCTTGGCCACCGTGGTCACCCCCAACAGCCTGGAGGCACGGGCTCTGGCACCCGAGTCGGGCAGTCTCGACTCGGCCGCCGTGGAGATGCTTTCTCTGGGGGCCCGCTTCGTGCTGGTAACGGGGACCCACGAGGAGTCCGCGGAGGTTAAGAATACCCTCTACGGGCAGGCGGGCTACCGGGAAACGTTCGCATGGGGTCGGCTGCCCCACAGCTACCACGGTTCGGGCTGCACTCTCGCCTCGGCGATAGCCACCCTGCTGGCGCGCGGCATGCAAGCTCACGCCGCCATCGGCAGCGCGCAGGATTACACATGGAAATCGCTGCGCCACGGTTACGCTGCGGGCAGGGGCCAAAGGATCCCCGACCGTTTCTTCTGGGCCAGGGGAAGCCGGGAGTCTTGGATTTGATTCCATTTCCCCGACGCGGGCTGTACGCCGTTACCGATCCCAGGCTGCTGGCCCCCACGGGGCTGGTCAACGCCGTGGAAGCGGCCATTCTGGGCGGCGCGGTAGTCGTGCAGTATCGTGACAAGGTCAATGACCGCGCCCGACGTCATCGCCAGGCCGATGCCCTGCTGGGAGTTTGCCGCCGTTATGCGGTGCCCCTGATCATCAACGACGACCTGCAACTCGCGGCGGCCGTGGGGGCAGACGGCATTCACCTGGGGCGCGATGACGCGCCGGTCAAACTGGCCAGGAAGCGGCTCGGGCCCACTGCCATTGTCGGCGTTTCCTGCTACAACCAGGCGGCGCGGGCATTTGAAGCCCAGGCGGACGGAGCCGACTATGTGGCCTTTGGTCGCTTTTTCGCTTCGTCAACCAAACCTGCTGCCGTTCAGTCGTCGCCGGAGATGCTGCGGGAGGTCGCCCCCCGGCTATCGGTGCCGATAGTTGTCATTGGGGGCATCACGCCTGAAAATGGCGCCTCTTTGCTCCAGGCGGGCGCAGACCTGCTGGCGGTCGTCGGCGGACTGTTCGAGACCGCCGACCCGCGCGTCCCAGCGACCAAGTTTGCGCGGCTGTTCGCTTGACGCGAACGTATCACGTCGGGAAAAGCGAGCTGCGCCCCGATTGCCAAACTGCGTAATGAGGAACCTTGTATGGCTCGCTCACATGAACTGTTCATAGCAGCTCAAAGGCACATACCTGGGGGTGTCAACTCTCCGGTGAGGGCCTTCCGCGGCGTCGGCGGCGATCCGCTGTTCTTCAAACGGGGCGAAGGCGCTTACCTGGTTGACGAAGACAACCGCCGTTACGTGGATTACGTCGGCTCCTGGGGACCGATGATCCTTGGGCACGCCCATCCCCAAGTCATCGCCGTCGTCCAGGAAGCGGCTGCCAACGGTCTCAGCTTCGGTGCCCCGACAGCCGTCGAGACGAGCATGGCCGAGAGAGTCTGTGAGCTGGTTCCGTCCGTGGAGAGCGTCCGCATGGTCAGCTCGGGGACCGAGGCCACCATGAGCGCGATTCGCCTGGCACGCGGCTATACGGGACGGGACAAGATCGTCAAGTTCGAGGGCTGCTATCACGGCCATGCCGACTCCCTGCTCGTAAAAGCAGGCTCCGGCGCACTGACGTTGGGGGTACCCACCTCACCGGGTGTGCCTGTCGACCTGGCAAAGCACACCGTGACACTGAGCTACAACGACCCGGAGCAGGTGCGCAGCACGTTCGAGCAGGTGGGGGCCGAAATTGCCGCCGTTATCGTCGAGCCCGTGGCCGGCAACATGAACTGCGTCCCGCCCGTGCCCGGCTTCCTGGAAGCGCTCCGAGAGGTCTGCGACAGGTTCGGCTCCGTGCTCATCTTCGACGAGGTTATGACCGGGTTTCGAGTTGCCCTTGGTGGCGCCCAGGCCCATTACGGGGTGACGCCGGATCTGACGACACTGGGCAAGGTCATCGGCGGCGGGATGCCGGTAGGTGCTTTCGGCGGCCGCGCAGACATCATGGAGCAGATTGCCCCTCTTGGGCCTGTCTACCAGGCCGGGACTTTATCCGGTAATCCGGTAGCCATGACCGCCGGTCTGACCACCCTCCAGCTTATCAGCGAGCCCGGCTTTTTTGACCGCCTGTCGGCGGCCACAAGCCGTCTGACCCGAGGACTGCGGGCGCAAGCCGCCGACGCCGGTGTGTCATTGGTCACCAACCAGGTCGGCGGCATGTTCGGCATCTTTTTCACCGCAGAGAGCAGCGTGGAGAACTTCCAGCAGGCCACCAGCTGTGACCAGGCCCAATTCCAACGCTTCTACCACGGCATGCTCGAGGAAGGCGTGTACCTGGCGCCGTCCGCGTTCGAGGCTGGCTTCGTGTCGGCCGCCCACGGCGAACAGGAGATCGAGGCCACTGTCGCAGCCGCTGGTCGCGTGTTCAGAACTCTGTGAGCGTACCCCGCCATCGACGAATCGAATGGTTGCGGCGTTGGGCTGGCTCGGCATCCGGACCCTAGCGCGGACTTCTCACCAGGAGTCGGACTCTCGGGTCGCTCTAGCAAAGCAGATTGGCCGATCGCCCGCAGAGGCATAGCTGTAGCTATGGTGAGGCGAAAGAG
>JASJBY010000062.1 GCA_030066245.1 Gammaproteobacteria bacterium | reverse complement strand
CACCTCTCCTCATGGACTTATCCGCGCCCCGACCGGATTTGTAGCCCGATTTGTAACCCAACGGTTCGGCGCGTGTACGAATGGTAACCTGATCCCCCGCTTATCAGCCATCCTCACCGAGTGCCGTGCCTATTGCAGACCGGTCGGTGGCGCCAGTTTGGAGAGGCGAAGCGCATACGGGAGCAGTCGGCAGGCTGTCGAGCCTACAGGGAGGTATTCACGGCGTATCCTTGCGGCTCGTGCCGGTACGGCCCCCACCGCTAATGCCAAACCGGATGCCGGCCGGGCGACTGGGCTTCAGGTGGACATCGCGTCGAAGGGCGGGTTGACGGCCAGCGGACAATCTGGGAATACTCGAACAGGCCCGGGAACGGGCGTTTAAGCCACCAGTAGCGAAGAGAGCTTATCCAATGCCGGTGCGGGCCCGCCCGCCACCTGCGACGTCGGTGCCGAGAGCGTTATTCAGCCAAATCGCCCCCGGCGTTCATGGTGCTTGCTCAGTCGGTAAGCGGTTCCGGGGCGCTACCCGAGTGAACGCAGCCTTCTGCTTGAAGAGACGCGCTTACATCTCGTGACAATAGCCGTGGAGACGGCGCGGTTGCGCTGGCCGCTTTGGCTCTGGGTCTTGCAGCTGCTGTGTACCACGGTGCTCGGTGCGCTGGCGGGATTGATGCTCGCGGCGGGCGGATCGTTGCACGTCCTCATCGTGCTGGTGATGGGAACAGCCGTTTGCGCGGTCTGGTCGCTGGTGTCCCTGCCACAATCACCACTGCGCGTGGCCGAATCTGGATTACCGTGCGGCGCTGGGAATGGCTGCTGAGCCTGGTGATCCTGGTGCTCGGCATCGTCGTCGTGGATGTCTTCCTATCCCGCACTCAGCGCGTGCCGACGCTCGCCGACCAGCGTGATCGGTCACTCGTGCACACGTACAACCACTACGCTGGCTACCGGCTCGTGCCAAAGCGGGTGCTGCGCGACGGTGAGGAGCCGCTTTACATCAACTCGCGTGGTTTTCGCGGTCCCGAGATCGCGCCGGACAAAGTCGCCGGCGTTACGCGCATTGCGTTCCTGGGTGGCTCGCAGGTATTCGATTACCACGGCGGTGACTGGCCGGCTCGCACCGGGGCGTTGTTACGCGCGGGCGGCCGTGCTGTCGAGGTGATCAATGCGGCCGTACCCGGCAACACGTCGTTCGACTCGCTTTCCAAGCTGGCAACGGATCTCTGGACCCTGGACCTGGACGCGGTCGTGGTGTGTCACGGGTGGAATGACGCGAAGTACTTTACCCGCATCTCTGCGGCGGAACCCTACCGCGGCCTGCCCGAGCCGACGCCTATGTTCATGGGGCGTGACTGGCGGCTGTATCCACGTGGGCTGGAACGGCTGCTCGTACGCTCAGCGATCTACCGGCTCGTCCGCACGCGGCTGCTCGACGTGCTGGTGACGAGCGAGGCCGTTCGCCGCTGGGATTGGACGCCATCTCCAGGGAGCGTATCCATGGGTTCGGCCGGACCGCGCCAGTTCGAGATCAACATGAAGCTGTTGGCCCGGATGATTGACGAAATCGGAGCGGTGGGCGTCTTCTGCCGCCAGGCCACGCTCGCTTCAGGTACCACGGAAGCAGGGGTCGATGTGGCGGACTATGCCCAGCGGAATCTTCAGCTCACCGCCGAGCAGCGCCGTGAGGCGCTGACGACGGTTGATGCTATCGTCACGCGCGTGGCGATCGAGTCAGGCATGCATCTGCTGGACATGAACGCGGCACTCTCGAATCGGTTGGAGTTTTTTCGTGACGGCGTCCACTTCAGCCCCGAGGGCAGTGCTGCGACCGCAGCGCTCACGGCCGAACTCCTGGCAGCGGCACTCGCCAACCGGTAGACGAAGACAGGTTACTGCCTCATCAACGCGACAATCATCCGGAAGAACGTGGGCACTGAGGAATCCGGGCTAGACCCCTGCCAGAATGGCGTCCACGCTGGCCTTGGCATCGCCGAACAGCATGCGGGTGTTGTCGTGGAAGAACAGTGGATTGCTGACGCCTGCGTAGCCGGTGGCCATGCTGCGCTTCATCACCACGACGGTGGTTGCCTTCCACACTTCCAGCACCGGCATCCCGGCGATGGGACTATTGGGATCCGTCTGTGCCGACGGATTCACGATGTCGTTGGCGCCGATGACCAGCACGGCATCCGTTTCCGGGAAATCCTCGTTGATCTCGTCCATCTCCAGGACGATGTCGTAGGGCACCTTGGCTTCAGCCAGCAAGACGTTCATGTGGCCCGGCATGCGGCCCGCTACCGGGTGGATGCCGAAACGTACGTTTACGCCCTTGTCCCGGAGCTTCTTGGTAATGTCCTGGATGGTGTGCTGCGCCTGGGCGACCGCCATGCCGTATCCGGGCACGATGATGACGTTCTTTGCTTCGCTCAGCAGCTGCGCCGTCTCTTCGGCAGACGTGGACACCACCTCCCCCTGCTCGCCCTCGGCGCTGGTGGCGGCGCCCCCCGCGGTGCCGAAGCCGCCCGCAATCACGGCAAGGAACTTCCGGTTCATGGCTCGGCACATGATGTATGAGAGGATGGCGCCGCTACTGCCGACTAGGGCTCCGGCGATGATCAGCAAATCGTTGGAGAGCATGAATCCGGTTGCCGCCGCCGCCCAGCCCGAGTAGCTATTGAGCATCGAGATCACCACCGGCATGTCTGCGCCACCGATGGCCATCACCATGTGCACACCGAATGCAAATGCGATCAGGGTCATGATCAGGAGCGGCAGCATGCCGGCAGGGACGCTCTCCGCGCCGACGAACGCGACACCAAGCCAGATACAGGCCAGTCCGCCTGCCAGGTTGACCCAGTGGCGGGCAGGCAGGTACAGGGGTTTGCTGGTGATGAGCGCATGCAGCTTGCCGAAGGCGATCACGGAGCCTGTGAAGGTGACGGCGCCGATCAGGACGCCCAGGAAGATCTCCACTTCGTGGATGGTCTTTTCCACGCCCTCGTAGTGAGTGGTGGGATCCATGTAGCTGGCGAAGCCCACCAGCACCGCCGCCAGGCCGACAAAGCTGTGCAGCATGGCGACGAGCTCGGGCATGGCCGTCATCTGCACCCGGGCGGCCACGATGATGCCGATGATGGCGCTGATGGCCATGATACTGAACAGTGTCACATAGCTTGTGATCTGGGCGCCCCAGATGGTGGCCACCAGGGCTATCGTCATTCCGATAATGCCGTAGAGATTGCCCCGGCGAGCGGTCTCCGGGTGGCTCAAGCCGCCCAGGGCGAGGATGAACAGCACGCTGGCGGCCAGGTAGGCTGCGGTCAGTATTCCCTGCGTCATGGCGTTTTCCTTATTTTCTGAACATGCGCAGCATGCGCTGGGTTACAAGGAACCCACCGAATACGTTGATGGTTGCAATGAGGATGGCGATGCCGGCCAGAATGGTCACGGGGCTGTCCAGCGGTCCGCCGATCTGCAGCAACGCCCCGACGACGATGATTCCGCTAATAGCGTTCGTCACGCTCATGAGCGGAGTGTGCAGGGCGGGCGTGACGTTCCAAATCACCATGTATCCCACGAAAATGGCCAGTACGAACACGGTGAAGTGCGCCAGGAAATCGGGCGGCGCCACCATGCCGAGCCCGAACAGCAACAGCCCGCCCACGGCCAACAGGATCACGCCACCCCAGCCCTTGCGCTTCGCGGATTGTTTCGCGGGCGCCTTCACAGGTTCGGGAGTGGCCGGTGTCTGGGCTGCCGCCGGGGGGGTGGCCTGGATTTTAGGGGCAGGCGGTGGCCAGGTTATCTGGCCTTCCTTGATGACCGTAGCGCCCCGAATGACCTCGTCCTCCATGTCAACCGTCAAGCGGCCGTCCTTTTCGGGGCACATGTCGCTCAGCAGGTGGCGCAGGTTGGTTCCGTAAAGCTGGCTGGACTGGGTGGATAAGCGACTGGGTAAATCGGTATAGCCGATGAGGGTGACCCCGTGTCGGACCACCACCTCTCCGGGCTCGGTGAGGGCGCAGTTACCCCCTTGCTCCGCGGCCAGATCGACGATGACGCTGCCGTCGCGCATGGATTCCACCATGCCGGAAGTGATGAGCTCGGGGGCCGGTTTGCCCGGAATCAAGGCGGTCGTGATGATGATATCCACTTCCATGGCCTGGCGGGCGAACAGGTCCATCTCGGCCTTAATGAACTCGGGACTCATCACCTTGGCGTAGCCGCCGGCACCCGCGCCCTCTTCCTTGAAATCCAGCAGGAGGAACTCCGCTCCCATGCTCTCCACCTGCTCCTTGACCTCCGGGCGGGTGTCGAAGGCGCGCACTATGGCGCCCATGCTGCCGGCTGCCCCAATGGCCGCCAGACCCGCCACACCTGCGCCGATGACCAGCACCTTGGCCGGCGGCACCTTTCCTGCCGCCGTGATCTGGCCAGTGAAGAAACGGCCGAACTGAGTCGCGGCCTCGACCACGGCGCGGTACCCGGCGATGTTGGCCATGGAGCTCAAGGCATCCAGCTTCTGGGCGCGCGAGATGCGTGGCACGCTGTCCATGGCCAGGACGGTGGCCTTGCGCGCCGCCAGTCTGTCCATCAGCTCAGGATTCTGAGCAGGCCAGATGAAGCTGATCAGTGTGTCCCCTTCCTGCAGCAATTCCGCCTCGTGCACCCCAAGCGTGGGATGGGGCTCGGGAGCGCGGACCTTGAGGATGATGTCCGCTTGAGACCAGAGTGCCCGGGTATCCTCCAGCACCTCGGCTCCTTCCTCCCGGTAGGCATCGTCGGAGAAGTTCGCTGCCGTGCCCGCGTTTGTCTCGATGGTCACGGAAAAACCGAGCTTCCGGAACTGGGCCACCGTTTCCGGCGTCGCAGCGACACGTCGCTCTTGGGCGTGGATTTCCTTGGGGATGCCTATCTTCATGACTTGCTCACCTCTGTGCTGGCTCATCCTGTTTGAAGATGAGCCTGCGGTGAAAAGTAGAGCGCAGGTGGATGCCCGTCGACAGGGACGGTCGTCCCTGTCTACGACCGCCTCGGGCTATCCTGACCCGCCTTACGGCACTCAATGCGGCGCCATCGGCTTGGCCTCGCGGTCAGCGTGCTCCCGACAAGCCACCGGCTCCTCACGTCGCGAAGACCGTATCCTGCCTCATCTTCTATCGGCACATCAACTCCGTGGAAGCGGCGCATGGCAAACTTTCTCCGCGGGCACGGGCGTTCGCCGCGGAAGTCGCTGGGTGCGCCGTCCGGGCTCAGCGAAGCATGCCGTTCTGTGCCAGCGAGGACGCTGCGCGATGAGCACGGCGCAGTGCCTGTGGCGCTCCCGTCTGCTATGTTGATATTCCAGCGCCGATAGGTATGATCGTCAGAACTTTTATCGTTAGGCGATGTCACAATTGGCACGTTAAGTTTCGGGAATTTAAGGAGTTATACATAGATGAACCAAGGTTACGCTGTCGCCAGACCCCGCGAGTCGGTACTCGCCACCAACAAGGTCATACGCAATACCTACACCTTGCTGTCCATGACGCTCCTTTTCAGCGCTCTGATGGCAGGGGTTTCCATGGCGGTGCAGCCGCCCCCCATGACGCAGCTACTGACAGTCGGTGGCGCCTTCCTGCTGATATGGCTGGTCTTACCCCGGACGGCAAACTCGGCATCGGGGTTGTTGACGGTCTTCGGCATCACCGGCTTGCTCGGCTTCGGGTTGGGCCCGATGCTCAACTACTACCTGGCCATGGCTAACGGTCCGCAGGTTGTAGCTACGGCCTTGGGCGGAACGGGCGTCATTTTCCTGGGCCTTTCGGGCTATGCGTTGACCACTCGCCGCGACTTCAGCTTTCTAGGCGGCTTTCTCTTCGTAGGCTTCCTGGTTGTCCTCGCGGCCGCGCTAGCTAACATATTTCTCGCCATACCCGCGCTGAGTCTAACCATCTCCGCGGCGGTCATTATGATCATGAGCGGCTTTATTCTTTACGATACAAGCCGTCTGATTAATGGCGGGGAGACCAACTACGTATTGGCCACTATCAGCCTGTATCTGAGCATCTACAACATTTTTGTCAATCTGCTCGCTTTGCTCGGCATTATGTCCGGGGATGATTGATTGAGACGCTCAGCAAAATTACGTTGATTCTGCTTAGGCCCCCGGCTGTCGCCGGGGGTTTTTATTTGCGTTTTTCCCCTCGAATCGGCGGTTCTCTATGGATTGGTTGAAGTTGGGCTCAGCCCTGGTGCTAGGGCTCATGCTCGTAGTGCTGTTTCCTCGGGCTAAACAAATGCTGACCCAGAGTCCCAAGGGGAGCGGAGACGATTGGCGTGCCTTTCTAATCCCGATTGCTCTGGTGGCCGGCTTCGTGGTGCTGCTGATTATGATGGTCTGAAGACCAGCCGCTCGAGGTTAGCCGATGACCTCGCGATCACTGACATAGGGCCTAAGCGCCTCCGGCACCCGGACGCGGCCCTTCCCGTCCTGATAGTTTTCCATCACCGCCACCAGCGCTCGGCCCACCGCGACACCCGAGCCGTTGAGCGTATGCACCGGTTCGGGCTTCCCGGTCTCCGGGTTACGCCAGCGGGCCTTCATGCGCCGCGACTGAAAGTCCTCGAAGTTGCTGCAGGAGGAAATCTCACGGTATCGCCGCTGTCCCGGCAGCCACACCTCCAGGTCGTAGGTTTTTGCCGCCGAGAATCCCAGGTCCCCGGTGCACAGCGTCACAACTCTGTATGGCAGCCCGAGCAGCTGCAGCACTTTCTCTGCGTGGGACGTGAGCGCTTCCAGTGCCTCGTAGGAGTTCTCGGGCTTAACCAGCTGCACCAGCTCCACTTTCTCGAACTGATGCTGCCGTATCATGCCGCGGGTGTCCTTCCCGTAAGAACCCGCTTCACTGCGGAAACAGGGCGTGTGGCATACGAACCGTCGGGGCAGTTCTTCGGCTGCGAAGATATGGTCCCGGCCGATGTTGGTCACAGGTACCTCCGCTGTCGGGATCAGGTAGTAATCCTGCTCCGCCACATGGAACAGGTCCGCCTTGAACTTGGGTAGCTGACCCGTGCCGCGGAGACTGGCGCTGTTCACCAAGAAGGGAACGTAGACCTCCTCGTACCCGTGCTGCCCAGTGTGAAGGTTCAGCATGAACTGGATGAGGGCCCGATGCAGCGTCGCCAGAGGTCCGGAGATGAGCGCGAACCGGCTCCCGGAGATCTTTGCTGCCGTGTCGAAATCGAGCATGCCCAGATCCGCGCCCAAGTCCACATGGTCCTTGGGCTCGAAGTCAAAGTGAGGAAGTTCCCCCCAGCGCCGCATTTCTGCGTTAGCCGACTCATCCTTGCCGACGGGCACGCTCTCGTGGGGTATGTTTGGGATCTCTAGAAGGATCTGGTCCAACTCGGCCTGGATCCGGGCAAGCCCGCTCTCGGCCTCCCTGAGCTGGTCGCCCAGGCGCGAGACCTCTGCACGCTGGGGCGCGATGTCCTCCCCCGCCGCCTTGGCTTTGCCAATGCCCTTGGAGCGCGCATTGCGCTCGGTCTGCAATTCCTGGGTGCGCACCTGGATGTGCTTTCGCTCGGCCTCCAGCTGGCTCAGCCGCTCGGTGTCCAGGGTGAAACCGCGCCGGGCGAGCTGAGAGGCCATGTTCGGCAATTCGTTGCGGAGACGTCGAGGGTCAAGCATGTCGGGTCGATAATCTGAGTTGCGACGCCACGGCCTACGGGTCGTCTTCCGAGTCCGTGCTGCTCTGGTCCAGGTCCGGGATCTCGGCGGGCCAGGTGACGATGTGCCACGGCTCGACCAAAGTACGCACCTGAGGCAGGATTTCTGACACCCTGTCGGGTTCGTCGAAGAACTCCACGGCTACCGGCAGGTCGAGGGCACCGTAGAGCAGCCGTGAGGAATGCACCACCCCGGAGCGGCCGAATCCGGAGATGGCCCTGAATACGGTCACGCCCCGCACCCTGCTTTCATCGTGCAGGTAAGAAAGCAGTTCCTTCAGCCCCTGGCTCTCGGTGAGATAGATGCGCACCATGGTGACCTGCGCGGATGTCACAGCCTTCTCCCGGTCGCCAGTCCTATCCACACCGCCAGCAGGCACACGGACACGCTGAGGCTGATGTTCAGTATCGCCTTATCGTGCTCCCTGGCTTCTATGAGCTCCAGGGTTTCGATGGAAAACGTCGAGAACGTGGTAAACGCGCCCAGCAGCCCGACAAGAATAGCGGCGCGCCACTCGACGCCCACCCCGCCTCGCTCGATAAGCAGCACATACAGCCCGCCCATGAGCAACGAGCCGAGAGCATTCACCGCTAGCGTTCCGTAGGGAAAGTCCCGTCCGAGCCAGGCGTAGATCCCGGTAGCCATCCAGAATCGGAGCAACGCGCCGACGGCGCCACCGGCCGCGATGGCAAGTATCTGACTCACGGATATTCCGCTCCCTCATGCAACTGGATGAGCGTGCCGCCAGCGAAACGTGCTCAGGATTCCCCCTCCGTGGATGCACGCCGCTTCCTGTAGGCCGCATCCAGAGCCCGCAGGCGGGCCAGCTTGTCGGCAATCTTGATCTCGAGGCCCCGTGGCGCCGGCATATAATAACGCCTCGCAGCCATGCCTTCAGGAAAATAGTTCTCCCCCGCCGCATAAGCTTCCGGCTCATCATGGGCATAGCGGTAATCACGGGCGTTGCCCAGTGCCCGCATCAGAGGCGTGGGCGCGTTGCGCAGATGAGCGGGGACTTCCAGTGAGCCGTGTTTCCTCGCGTCCGATCGCGCTGCGTTGAACGCCATGTACATTGCGTTGCTCTTTGGCGCGCAAGCCAGGTAGGTCACCGCTTGAGCAAGGCTCAGCTCACCCTCGGGGCTGCCCAGCCGCTGCTGCGTATCCCAGGCATCCAGGGCCAGGCGCAGTGCTCTGGGATCGGCGTTGCCAATGTCCTCCGATGCCATACGCACAACTCTCCGCGCCACGTACAACGGATCGCAGCCTCCGTCCAGCATGCGGGCCAGCCAATACAGGCTCGCGTCCGGATCAGAGCCTCTGACGGACTTGTGCAAGGCCGAGATTTGGTCAAAGAAGCTGTCGCCACCCTTGTCGAAGCGACGTGGGCTGCCACCGCTGAGGACCTCCGCCAGCAGCTCGCGGGTGATGGCTCCGCCGGCGTCGCCGCACGCCAGGTCTGCCGCTATCTCCAGCAGATTCAAAGCCCGCCGGGCATCGCCGTCAGCCGCCTCTGCGAGCTGATCTCGAAGCGTCTCGCTCATCTCCAGGCTCAGCTTCCCTAGCCCCCTGTCGGGATCCTGGAGAGCATGATCGACGACGCTGCGAATCTCGCCAGTCTCTAGCGGCCTCAGGACATAGACCCGGGCGCGCGACAAGAGGGCGTTATTGAGCTCGAAAGAGGGGTTCTCGGTCGTGGCGCCGATGAAAGTGATGGTGCCGTCTTCGACAAACGGCAGAAATGCGTCCTGCTGGGCCTTGTTGAAACGATGCGCCTCGTCGACGAACAGTATCGTGTCCTTGCCCGCCGTCTGCCGGTAGGTGCCGGCCCTGGCGACCGCATCGCGTATGTCTTTGACCCCGCCGAGGACGGCGGAAATGGTCACGAACTCCGCAGCCGTCTGGCGTGCCACCAGTCTGGCCACGGTTGTCTTGCCGGTCCCCGGCGGCCCCCACAGCACCATGGAGTGCAGCTGGCCACGCTCAAGGGCCTCGCGCAGCGGCTTGCCGGGCGCCAGCACATGCCTCTGCCCCACCACCTCGGACAACGTCCGGGGACGCATACGGTCAGCCAGGGGGCGGAAATCAGGCGAGGGCATAGAGCTATAGGCGGGGGCCGGCGATGAGTGGGCAGCGCATTGGCCGGGCTCGTTATCTCGGTGACTCGGTGACTCGGTTTACTGTGACTCGGTAAGAGCGGCGGGAGTCCATTTCACTTCGCCCGGGTGGAGCGCGGCGCATTACAGGAGAATGTCTCCTGTCGTGGAAGTCACGCTTACATCGTAATGTCGCACCACGAATTCTTCCGAGTCACCGAGTCACCGTCAACCGAGTCACCGTTTTCCCCCTCACTCCTCCGTAATCACATCCACCCCGGCGGGCAGGGTGAATCGGAAGACCGTCGGATCCAGCTCGGGGTTGTGCCGGGTAGCGGAGAACTCGAGATGCGTCGTCTGGCCGAAGTTGTCCACCAGCTCCATACGCTCGAGATCCGAGCCGGCGAACCCCAGCAGCACGGATGCAAATCCGCTGTCGGCGGAGCGCGGCGTCAGTTCCACCCAGTCCAGGCCCGTGCGCTCGACCACCTCACGCACCACGAAATTTTCCTCCAGCGGCACCGCTGAGCTCAGAAGCAGCGCCGGCGTATCGCCGAGAGCGTTGTCCAGGCTCCTGACCGTCACTTGGTCCAACTCGCTGTCGTAAATCCATAGCCGACTGCCGTCGGCCACGATCTCTTGCAAGTAGGGCTCGGAATAGCTCCATCGAAACCGGTCGGGACGCTGCAGATAGAAGCGGCCGCCGGATTTCTCTACCAGCTTGGCATTCTCATCGTAGAGCTCCTGGCCGAACCTGGATTCCAGGGATTGCACTTCGGCGAGAAACGCGTTGAGGCGGTCGACGGCGTTGGCCCCGCTCGCATCGGCGAAGGCAAGGAGCGACAGCGCGAGAACGATCAGGGGGTTCTGTGTGCGGGACATGGCTCACAATTGTGCAGCATGTGGATGAACTCTCGCTCAGCGGCCCCCAGGGCCGCGGGTATCCTGAACTGGGGACAGCGCGCACTTGCATACGCTACTCGGATTGGTCGCAGCCCTGCCCCCCGTAAAAAGCGCATCGGGGCCAACGCATGAGCGGGCTTCCGTCGTGCAGACGCCCTTCAGGCCTCCGGCGGGGGCGGTGCCAGCACTTCACGGCTGCCGTTCGGCTGCAGGTTGCCGACGACCCCAGCCCGCTCCATCTCCTCGATCATGCGCGCTGCCCGGTTATAGCCGATTTTGAGTCTTCGTTGCACCCCCGAGATGGACGCGCGTCTTGACTCGGTAACGATACGAACAGCATCGTCGTACAGGGGATCCTGCTCGCCGTTCGCCTCGCCATCCGCGCCGCCGCCCGCGCCCGGGACCTCGTCCGCGCCCCCCTCCAATACCTCCGTAAGGTAGGCCGGCTCGCCGCGACTTTTCAGGTTGCTGACCACGCGGTGGACCTCCTGGTCGGAGACAAACGCGCCGTGCACACGCACCGGGTTCGCCGTGCCTGGTGGCAAATAGAGCATGTCACCATGACCGAGCAGCTGCTCCGCACCCATCTGGTCCAGGATGGTGCGGGAATCGACCTTCGACGACACCTGGAAGGCAATTCGCGTTGGAATGTTGGCCTTGATGAGGCCGGTGATGACATCCACTGAGGGGCGTTGTGTCGCCAGCAGCAGGTGGATGCCGGACGCCCTCGCCTTCTGGGCCAGGCGAGCAATCAGCTCCTCGACCTTCTTGCCCACGATCATCATCATATCGGCCAGCTCGTCGATGATGACCACCACCAGCGGCAACGGCTCCAGACTGGGCGGCGTGATAGTCTCGTCGAGCACCGGCTCCGCCACGAACAGGGGGTCCGCGATTGGCTGGCCCTTGGCGGCGGCCTCCGTCACCTTGCGGTTGTAGCCGCTGATGTTACGCACGCCGAGGGCCGACATGAGACGATAGCGGCGCTCCATTTCGCCAACGCACCAGCGCAAGGCGTTGGCGGCTTCCTTCATATCGGTGACGACAGGCGCCAGCAGATGCGGAATGCCCTGATAAACGGACAACTCGAGCATCTTGGGATCCACCATGATCAGCCGGACGTCCGCCGGGGTGGCCTTGTACAACAGGCTCAGAACCATGGCGTTGATGGCCACGGACTTGCCCGACCCCGTTGTCCCCGCCACCAGCAGGTGAGGCATGCGGGCCAGATCGACCACCATGGACTGACCGCTGATGTCCTTACCGAGGGCGAGAGTAAGCGGCGAGGTGGTTTTGTCGTATGCCCGTGACTTCAGGATTTCGCTGAGCACCACCAGGTCGCGTCGTTCGTTGGGGATTTCAAGTCCGATGACGGATTTGCCTGGAATGACCTCGACGATACGCACGCTGGTCACCGACAGGGACCGCGCCAGGTCCTTGGCCAGGTTGGTGATCCGGCTCACTTTCAGTCCCGGCGCCGGCTGCAGTTCGAAACGGGTGACGACTGGTCCGGGATGCACCGCGACGACCTGCACCTCAATACCAAAGTCAAGCAGCTTCATTTCGACCTGTCGGGACAGGGCCTCCAGGGCAGGCTTGGACACCGTGCTTGCGGAGGGTGGCGATGGGTCGAGGAGCGACAACGGCGGCAGCACGCTGTCCGCCGGAGGCTCGAAAAGGGGGACCTGTCGCTCCTTCTCGACGCGGGCGCTAGGGGGGATAGGACCGATAACCGGCTCGATTCGCGGTGGTTTGCGCTTCTCGGACTTCTTCTTTGCAACCTGCACCGCAGTCTCCCGCTGCCTGCGGGCTTTGCGGCCGTCTTGGTAATCGCGGGCGCGCACGAAAAGAAGCCGGCCCCGACGTATAAGCGCCAGGGTGTGGTAACCGGTGGTGTCCATGAGCGCAAACCAGGACAGGCTGGTGAAGAGCGTAATCCCGGTCAGGAACAGGGCGAGTAGGATCAGCGTTGCGCCTAACGGGCTGAACATGCCGGCCAGCCCTCGGCCGACCACATCCCCAAGGACGCCGCCCGCGTCCAGCGGCAGCACACCGCCGAGGAAGTGTAGGCTTGCGAGCCCACAGCCTGCAGCCAGGGTCAGGATGAAGCCGGCAGTCCGGCTAGCCAAGCCGTACCAGTCGATTGCCGACTCATCGCCCCGGTCCCGATAAAGCAGCCATCCGCTGTAGGCCACCATGACCGGGAACAGGTATGCCAGGTAGCCGAACAGGTACAGGAACACGTCGGCGATCCAGGCCCCAACCACCCCGCCCCGGTTGGCGATGCGCTCCACTGTCCCGCTGTAGGACCAGCCCGGATCGGACGGCGTGTAGGTGAGAAGCGACAGCACCAGATAGAGGGCCAGCGCTGCGACGAGTATCAGTGCCCCCTCGCGCAGGCGACGGTTCAGGTGCACGCCAAGGGTAAGGGCATTGTCCGGTTTCTTGGGGGTCGCCTGGCGCAAGTCTAAAGTTCGCTCGAGATAAACTGCCTAAGCGTCTAATTATTATCGGCCGAGTCTTAGATTTCCAGGGTGGCGAGTGCCGGATGGACCAGGCGGCCCTTACTGACGTTGATGCCTCGCGCCAGGGGTTCGTGATGGTGGCGCCAGTCAGGGTCCCCGAGGGCCACGACGTAGGGGCTCAGCGCTGCCGAGAGCGTCTGAGAGGCGCTGCGTGGTACGGCCCCGGGCATGTTCGCGACGCCGAAATGCACTACGCCCTCCCATGCGAACGTGGGGCTGGAATAGGTCGTGGGCCGCGTCGTCTCGATGCAACCACCCTGATCGACTGAGATGTCGATGATAACACTGCCCCGCTCCATGGTCTTCACCAGCTCGGCGGTGACCACGTGGGGAGCCCGGGCACCAGGCACCAGAACGGCTCCCACCAGCAGATCCGCGGTGGCGACCGCCTCCCGCAGATCAGCGGGGTATGGATACAGGGCGGTGACGTTGGGTCCCAGACCGCGGACGCTTTCCAGCTTGCTCATGTCGCGGTCGAACACCCGGACTTCGGCGCCGAGGGTCGTCGCCACGGCGGCGGCGTTGCTGCCGGCAACTCCCGCACCCAGCACAACGACCCGCCCCCGAAATGCGGCGGGCGCACCGCCGAGCAGTATGCCTTTGCCACCCTCGGGTCCGAGCAGGAGGTGGGCGCCGTAGTGGGCCGCCAACCGCCCTGCTATGAGGCTCATTGGCGCGAGTATAGGAAACCGGCCGCCCTCCTCGACCGATTCGAACGCGACCGCGGTCAAGCCGGTCTGCAGCAAGGCTCGGGCGAGCGTCGGCGTTGCGGCCAGGTGCAGAAAACAGAAAAGCAGATGGTCCTCCCTGAGGCGTGCGTACTCCTCCGGCTGGGGCTCCTTAACTTTGACGATTGTCCCGGCCGCGGCGTAAAGGTCATCCGCGCCGTCAACGGTGCGCGCTCCTGCGGCGCGGTACTCGTCATCGGCAAAGCCGGCAAGCTCGCCGGCGCCTGCCTGGACAAAGACCCGGTGGCCGTGCCCGACCAGCTCGGCACATGCCGCCGGGATCAGGGCCACCCGGCCCTCGTTTGGCTTCACTTCACGTGGGATCCCGATGCGCATGCTGCCTCCTTTGCCCTGTGCGTAGGTATAACGTAGTATGTCGACGCGCTGGCGTCACACGCCGGTTCAGGTCTGCGCCACAGCTCCATTCGGGGCGGCCCCGGGCGCTTGACAACGGTGCATTTGCCCCCACTATTGACAGCCCGGGGTCGTGGCCTTCGACCTCGCCGTCCGGCCGAAGTTGTTCGGACAGGCCGCGCGGTTCTGACGGCGCCTGTCGGGGAACGCAGGCCGCACAGACACGATTACGGTTTTCGGGAGACATGTCCAAATGAGTGAAGGCAAACACTGTCGCCTGCTGATCCTCGGGTCCGGCCCTGCTGGATACACCGCCGCCGTGTACGCCGCCCGCGCCAATCTGAACCCAGTCATGGTCACCGGGCTGGAAATGGGCGGTCAGCTGACAACCACCACCGATGTGGACAACTGGCCAGGCGACAATGACGGGGTTCAGGGTCCGGAACTGATGGAGCGCATGCGCAAGCATGCGGAGCGCTTTGGGACCGAGGTGATATTCGACCATGTCCAGACTGCGGAGCTGGGGGCGAGCCCTTTTCGGCTCACGGGTGATTCGAATGTCTACACCTGCGACGCGCTGATCATCGCCACGGGCGCGTCCGCCCGCTACCTGGGACTCCCGTCGGAGGAGATGTACAAAGGCAAAGGCGTTTCCGCCTGTGCGACCTGCGACGGATTCTTCTACCGGAATCAGAAAGTCGCTGTGATAGGCGGTGGCAACACGGCCGTCGAGGAGGCGCTGTACCTGTCTAACATCGCTTCTCACGTCACGCTGGTACACCGTCGCGACGCACTGCGTGCGGAGAAAATGCTGCAGGGCCGGCTGTTGGAGAAAGCCGAGTCGGGCAATGTCACCGTCGAGTGGGACCACGTACTGGACGAGGTTCTCGGCGACCCCAACGGGGTCAACGGCATCCGTATCAAGAACGTAAAGGACGACAGCACAAAAGAACTCGACCTGATGGGCGTTTTCATCGCTATCGGCCACACGCCGAATACCGGCATCTTCGAAGGCCAGCTGGAAATGCGTAACGGCTACATCAGGGTTGCCTCCGGCGTGGACGGTGATGCCACGGCAACCAGCGTTCCGGGCGTTTTTGCGGCGGGCGACGTGATGGACCATGTGTACCGCCAGGCGGTGACTTCGGCAGGGGCCGGATGCATGGCGGCCCTGGATGCCGAGAAATATCTGGACGCGCTGGAGAGCTAGCGAATCCCGGTCGCCGGACAGGCTCGTCGCTGGTAACGCGTCGAGTGCGCCTCTCGCCGGGAGGGGTCCCCTGTACGCCGCGATGGCGTGCGAAACCAGGCTAGAAGACCGGCCGGCACTCGTTGTTGCCGTCGTCGCTGCAGAACTAGCTGCACAACCGGCGGTCACCTTAGCGTGAACCATCGCATTATCGACTCTCTCGACCAGGTTGCCGCGCACGACTGGAACCGCTTGGCGGGAGAAGGCAGCCCTTTTACCCGGTACGAATTCCTGTCGGCCCTTGAAGCGCACGGCTGTCTCGGCGAAAAGTTCGGCTGGTGGCCGCAACACCTGCTTGTGTTCTATGGCGGCAAGCTCGCCGGCGCAGCGCCCATGTACCTGAAAGACAACTCCTACGGGGAGTTCGTCTTCGACTGGGCCTGGGCTGACGCCTATCAGCGGTCGGGACTCCGCTACTACCCAAAACTGGTTGTGGCTGTACCCTACACTCCCGCCACGGGCCCGCGTTTGCTGATGGACCCGGAGGCCGATCGGGAGGCTGTGAGCGAGCAGCTAGCCACGGCAGCGGTGGTCCATGCCCGGGCGCTGGAGGTATCCGGTCTGCACTGGCTGTTCACCACCGAGTCGGCGACCCGCACGCTGGAGGGCCATGGCCTGATGCGTCGCGTCGGCTGTCAGTTTCACTGGCACAATCCCGGCTACCGGGATTTCGACGATTTTCTTGACGGTCTGACGTCGAAGAAGCGCAAGCAGATTCGCCGCGAGCGGCGTCAGGCCATGGAAAGTGGCGTTGAGATCGAGGTGCTGAATGGCCACCAGGTCACTGACCAGCAGTGGGAAACGTTTCACGGCTTCTACCGCTCGACGTTCGACCGTAAGTGGGGCATCGCCACGCTGACGCCCGAGTTCTTCATGGCAGTCGGCCGCGACATGCCGGATGCGGTGATTCTGGTCCTGGCTCGGGACAGCGGTCGTTACGTGGCCGGTGCCGTCAGCTTTGCCGGGACGGACACACTCTTCGGCCGCCACTGGGGCAGCATTCGGACCATTCCCGGCGTCCACTT
>JASJBY010000061.1 GCA_030066245.1 Gammaproteobacteria bacterium | reverse complement strand
GTGGTTGGTAACTGGATTGGCCAGGTTTACCAGGTGACGAACAGCGACCGGCGGGTCGCCTTCATGGATGGGGTGGATCCGAACGATCCGCTGTCGCTTCGCGGCTGATCTCGCGCTCGGCAGGAGCGGGCCGGCGGCGAAAGCGTCCTTCAAGCATCGGCCCAAGCGTGACGCTAAAGCATTCGTTGTTGCCACGTGTCGTTCGAATCTCGGCCGGTTCGCTCGCGGGGCATGTTTCATGGCCTCCCGGGCTCAGCCGTTCGAGCGTGTCGGCCCGGTATGCTGGAAGAGGTGAGAGGATCATGACGACGTCAGTTCTACACAGCGATGTGGTTGCCTGTGCGAACCCCGGGGTGCTTCGGCGCGGCGTGAGCAGGTGTTGGCGTGGGGTGGCCCTGGCTACCGCCGTTTGCCTAGCTTCCGTCGGGTGTCAGACGACCAACCCGTACACGGGGGAGAAAGAGGTCAACAAGACCACCAAGGGCGCAGCCGTCGGGGCCGCGGCCGGTGCGGTCGTGGGGGCCCTGGTCAGCGGCAAACGTAAGGCGGTGCTGCTCGGAGCGGGCATCGGTGCGCTATCGGGAGGTGCTATCGGCTACTACATGGACCGCCAGGAAGCCAAGCTGCGCGAGCAGCTTCGGGGCACCGGCGTCAGCGTCAGCCGCCACGAGGACACGATTATTCTCAATATGCCGGGCAACGTCACCTTTGCCACCAACTCGAGCAATGTGTCAGGAGACTTCTACCCGGTTCTCGATTCGGTGGCCCTGGTCATCAACGAATTCGACCAGACCTACGTGGATGTGATCGGCCATACCGACAGCAGAGGGGCCATGGAATACAACCAGCGGCTGTCGGAGCAGCGCGCCGAAAGCGTTTCCCAATACCTGCGTAGCCGTGAGGTGGTTGCGGCACGGGTGCTCTCGCGGGGGTTGGGCGAAGAAGCGCCGATCGCCAGCAATGACACCGCAGAGGGCCGGGCCCTGAACCGTCGCGTGGAGATCCAGCTGTCACCTGTCACCTGATCCTCGCTGCAGACAAGACACGCTGGTCATGGGAGCCAGCACTGGGTGCCAGGAAGGGCGACGCGCCTGGCGACGACGGCCGCACGCACACACCTGGTCGCCTTCCCATCAGGCCGCGTGCGACATGTGCAGCAGCGGCCAGCACCGGCGGACCTGCGCCCAGGGGGCTTGACGACCAGTCGCGTGGTCCACCAATCTTGCCCGCTGCCCGCTGCCCGCTGCCCGTTAGTCCGTTAGTCCTTCCGCGACGCGGAGCGGGCAGCGTCATCGAGGTTTTCTTGCCGCCGCCAGCGTTGGAAGATGGGCTCCTCCACGTATCCCTTTTCGTGAACGTACTGCAGCACACCGCGCAGGCGATAGAACTGCACCACTGAATCGATGCGCATGACTTCCCGGCCACGCTCGTCGAAGAATACGAGCGTGGGAGCGTAGAACAGTCCGAGTCGTGCAGCCCACGCCCGCGGCGTGAGTCGGGCACCGGCGGGGGTCACCAGCGGGGTTCTGTCGTCCCACATGTCCAGCTGCACCACGTCGAAACGGGACAGCCAGTCGCGTACTCCGGCGTCCCCAAGGGGTTCCGTGTGCAGCACGTCGCAAGCGTGGCATTTCCCCTGTTCGAAGACGACCAGCAGGGGTTGATCGGCCGGAAAGCGGCGGCGGTCCAGCATGTAGGGCGGTGCACTGAACAGCTCGTCCTCGGCCAGCGCGTCTTCCTCGAATACGGGAGGGGGGTCAGCGAGGGCCAGATACTCACGAAAGGTGGAGGTGAGATAGTGGCCATCAGCCACATACTCCAGTGCAGCCCGGAACTTGTAGGGCGGTGGGTAGCCGCGCAGCGTCAGCGCATTTCTCCCGTGTTCCGTGTAGAACAGCACCGAAGGCGTGAAATGGGTACGCTCGCGTATGGAGAACTCTCGCACACTGAGCGTGTTGCCGGCAGGATCCGTAATCTCCTCGTCGCTGAATATCTGCAGGCCGATGACGTCGAAGCGGGACTGCACATAGTGCTTGATGTCCGGCTTCGCCAGGTTGGCCTCGAAGAACAGGCGGCAGTAAGGACAGCGCGCCTGGCCGAAGTACAGCATGACGCCCGCCTTGCCGTCAGCCAGCGCCTGATCCAGGTCTTCCCGCAAATCTAGAAAGCTGGACTTGAACCAGTCCGGGTGCTGCACGCCTTCCGCGAGCGGTGTGTCGTCGAAAGAATAGGGATCGACACTGCCGTCTGCCGGCCCGGCCTCGGCTAAACAGCTGCTCCAGGTCCACAGAGCCGTGACCAGGGCGAGAAGATTTCTTTTATACCGCCGCATGGTGAAGTGCTCCTGTGCCGGTGTGCGGCCCTCCTGGGTTGGCGGAAGTGATGAAACGCCTCGGGTGTCCCGACCGACGGGTCGGATGGCACCTGCAACGCATACAGACTGGATTATAGCCACGAGCGTTGGGGCGGAACGGTCCCCGAGCCGACTTGACCCTCGCCCGTCCTTATGTCTTAGGATCCGCGTATGGATATGACAGGAGAGACCCATGCTTGGCGACTCGCACGACCTCATCCATGAGTTCCCGGAACTCACCGACAAGATAAATCGACTCAAGACGGAAGACCCGGCATTCGCCAAGCTCATGGACGATTACGACGCACTCGACAGGCGTGTTCGGGAGCTTGAGGAACTGGCCCAGCCGGTTGCCGATGAGACCATGGAGGACTTGAAGAAAGAGAGGCTCAAGATGAAGGACGAGCTCTACGCCCGCCTCAGGGCCTGAAGTCGGCGGCTCCGGGCCGACTGCTTTTGGAGTCTCCCGCCATCGCCCGACACCCAAAAGCGCTGTGCAGCGACGATCCTCGCAAAGTCGTCATGCTGACCGGTGGCACCGGTGCCATCGGCCAGGCGATCGCGCGCAGGCTCGCTGCCACGCCGGGTTACGAGGTGGTGCTCCTTGCCCGCCACGAGGGAAGAGCGAAACGGGTGGTCGCCGCCCTGCAACGGGCGACGGCTAATCCCCGCATCCGTTTCGAGCTGGTTGACGTTTCCCTTCGTGGACCGATCGATGCGCTTGCAGAGCGCTGGCAGGAGCCCGTGCACGTGTTGATCAACAACGCGGCGGTGACGCCCCGCGCGCGCTGCGAGACGCAAGAGGGTATCGAAACGCAGTTTGCGACCAATGTACTTGGATACTTTCGTCTCACCCAGGCGCTGACGCCGCACCTGGTTCGCTCGGCTCCGGCGAGGGTTGTCAACGTGGCAAGCTACTGGGCCGGCGGCCTGGACCTGGACGACCTGGAGTTCAAACGCCGCAAGTACCACAACGACGCGGCATATCGTCAATCCAAGCAGGCGAACAGGATGACGACCGTGGCCTTCGCGGAACGGCTGACCATTCGAGGCGTTAGCGTGAATGCCTGTCATCCGGGCGACGTCAACTCAGTGCTCAGCAACAACCTGGGCTTCGGTGGTCACGAGACTCCGGAGCAGGGCGCGAAGACGCCTGCGTGGCTGGCCACCTCCGACGTGGGCGGGGTTGCCGCGGGCCGGTACTTCGAGCGTCAGCGAGAGGTGATTTGCCCGTTTGTACGGGACCGAGAGGCAACTGAAGCTCTGTACGCGGCCTGTGAATCATACTGAGCGCTGATGAGTCGCGCACCGGCCTTTGGCTGAGTTGCCGAGTCGGAGGCGCAGCTCGGCATACGTTCATCCGTGTAACCCCATAGCGACCCAGGGCGGTGGGTCGAGAAAAGAAGGCCGATTGGTGCAACGGCGTCCGTGGTGCGCCGCAGCCTGGCCGTTACGCCCCGAGAGCTTTATGTGACTGATTTATGACAGCGTTTGGCTGCATTATTGTTTCCTTCAATAGACATACTTGAAAAAATTGTTGTGACAAATGTTTGCTCTCCCATCTAATTTGATGTCTGCGCAAGCTTTGCCGACCCCGCCACTGTGGCATTCCACGCAAAAGGGGACGGTGGAACTGCCAGCCACACCAAGCAAAATCCGGGAGCGTGGATATGACCAGAGCAGAGCAGACCAAGGCACTGGAGCAGCAGTGGGCGACCCATCCGCGCTGGAAGGACGTGAAACGTGACTATAGCGCTGCAGACGTGGTGCGCTTGCGAGGGAGTTTGCAGCCCGAGCAGACGCTGGCGCGAAGGGGCGCCGAGAAGCTCTGGGGGCTGGTCAACGGCGAGGCGAGCAAAGGCTACGTCAACTGCTTGGGCGCCCTCACCGGTGGCCAGGCGGTTCAGCAGGCAAAAGCGGGCATCGAGGCCATTTACCTGTCCGGCTGGCAGGTGGCAGCCGACGCCAACACGTCCGAATCCATGTATCCGGACCAGTCGCTGTACGCCTACGATTCGGTGCCAACGGTCGTCCGCCGCATCAACAACGCTTTCAAGCGAGCCGACGAAATTCAATGGGCGCGAGACATCGGGCCCGGGGACGAGGGCTATGTCGACTACTTCCTGCCGATCGTGGCAGATGCCGAAGCCGGCTTTGGCGGCGTCCTCAATGCCTTCGAGCTGATGAAGAACATGATTGCCGCCGGGGCCGCCGGCGTCCATTTCGAAGACCAGCTGTCGGCGGTCAAGAAATGCGGCCACATGGGCGGCAAGGTGCTGGTGCCCACCCAGGAGGCTGTACAGAAGCTGGCTGCGGCCCGTCTGGCTGCGGACGTGATGGGCGTACCTACGGTGGTGCTGGCCCGTACCGACGCAGAGGCAGCGGGGCTCGTAACCTCCGACGTGGATGAACGAGACAAACCCTTCCTGACGGGCGAACGCACCGCCGAGGGTTTTTTCTGCAGCCGCAAGGGCATCGATCAGGCCATCAGTCGCGGGCTGGCTTATGCCCCCTATGCCGACCTGGTCTGGTGCGAGACCGGCACCCCGGACCTGGAGTTCGCTCGCCAGTTTGCCGAAGCCATCAAGCGCGAGCACCCTGGCCAGCTGCTTGCGTACAACTGCAGCCCGTCTTTCAACTGGAAAAAGAACCTGGACGACGCAACGATTGCCAAGTTTCAGCGAGAGCTGGGCGCCATGGGATACGCTTATCAGTTCATCACCCTGGCCGGTATTCACAGCATGTGGTTCAACATGTTCGACCTGGCCGAGCGCTATGCCAAAGAGGGCATGACGGCCTACGTGGACATGCTGCAGCAACCGGAATTCCAGGCCGCCGATCGGGGTTACACCTTCGTAGCCCACCAGCAGGAGGTGGGCGCCGGGTACTTCGATACGGTGACCAACGTGATTCAGGGGGGCGAATCTTCAGTCACGGCCCTGAAGGGCTCGACAGAGGAGGACCAGTTCCTGGAAACCGCTTCAGGCTGAATTTCCCGCACTTCCCGGCCGCCGATCTCGGCGGCCATTACTTTTTGCCAGGGCAACATGGATTACAAGACGGCTGATTTATCAGACCAGCACGCAACCTCGGTTCAGGTGGCTCACCCCATTCTTCGGGAATTCGGCGGCAACGTCCGTTTCTGCGGGCAAGTGGACACGGTTAAGTGCTTCGAAGATAACTCGCGGGTCAAGGAGGCCCTCGCCGAGCCGGGCAACGGTAAAGTGCTAGTCGTGGACGCCGGCGGCTCCCTGCGCTGTGCCATGCTGGGTGACCGCCTCGCGCGTGAGGCGGTTGATAACCGATGGGCCGGGGTCGTGGTCTTCGGCTGCATACGTGACAGTGCCGAAATTGCCGACATGGCCATCGGCGTGAGAGCCCTGGCCACCCATCCGCGCCGCAGTGTACGGCGTGGGGAGGGCACGCGGGCCATTCCGGTGCAATTCGCGGGGGTGACCTTCGAGCCCGGCAACCACGTCTACTGCGACGAGGACGGCATTCTCCTCTCGTCGGGGGCGCTGTAATGGCCTGGCCGCTCGCTAAAGAGATCGCGCAGTCCATCCTCGACGGCTTCGACCGACATTATCTTCTGTTTCGCGAAATCACGGCCGGCGCCCGACGCCGTTTCGAAGCGGCGCAATGGGCTGCCGTGCAGGCTTCGTCGAAAGAACGCATCTACTATTACGACCGGCGCGTCAACGAGACCATCGAACACTTGCGCAGCCGGTATGAGATTATCGAGCTGGACGAGATGCTATGGAAGCGAATCAAGGTAGAATATGTGCGCCTGCTACACCAGCACCGGCAACCGGAGCTGGCCGAAACATTTTACAACTCGGTGTTCTGCCGATTGTTCCATCGGCGCTACTACCATAACCGCAATATCTTCGTACGGCCCGCCGTGGCCACGGACCACATCGAGACTGACGTGCCGGCCTACCGCTGTCTCTACCCGGCGCGCGACGGCTTTAGCAAGGTCATCGGCGACATTCTCACCAGCTTTGGTTTCTCTTTGCCATTTGCCGATATTCGCAAGGATATCTGCAATATCATGCGTTTCATCCGTGACGGCTTCCCCGGTGCCGAAGCGCGCGAGCAGAATTTCCATCTCGCGGTGCTTAACTTTGCCTTCTTCCGCAACAAGGCGGCCTATATCATCGGCAGGGTTGTCAACGGGCCGACCAAGACCCCGTTCGCCATACCCATTCTCAACGACGAGCACGGTGGTTTGTACGTGGACACGCTGCTGGTGGGCGAATCGGACTTTGCCAACGTGTTCAGCTTCACCCGAGCCTACTTCATGGTGGATGCCGAGGCACCGTCCACAGTAGTGAATTTCCTGTCGCGACTGCTTCCCTTCAAGACCAAGGCCGATCTCTATACAGCCATCGGGCTGCAGAAACACGGGAAGACCGAGTTCTATCGGGATTTTCTTGAACACCTGAGACATTCCGGCGATGCCTTCGTGGTCGCGCCCGGCGTCAAGGGCATGGTCATGACGGTCTTCACTCTGCCCTCCTACCCCTATGTCTTCAAGGTCATCAAGGACACTTTCGGCCCGACCAAAGACATGTCGCGGGACACGGTGAAGAAGAAGTATCAGCTGGTCAAGCAGCACGACCGGGTGGGCCGCATGGCGGATTCCCTGGAATACTCGGATGCCGCATTTCCGCTCGATCGTTTCTCACCGGAACTTCTCGATGAGCTGCGGCGGGAGGCCGGATCCAGCGTCGAGCTCGCGGATAGCCAGGTGATCGTCAAGCACCTGTACATTGAACGGCGCATGACGCCTTTGAACATCTACATTCAGACCGCGAGCGACCAGCAGCTCCGACATGCCATTGCCGAGTACGGCCAGGCAATCAGGGAACTGGCGGCCGCGAACATTTTCCCTGGAGACATGCTGTTCAAGAACTTCGGCGTCACCCGGCACGAGCGCGTCGTCTTTTACGACTATGACGAAATCTGCTACATGACGGAGACCAACTTCCGGCGCATACCGCCGGCACCCTATCCGGAGTACGAGATGATGGCGGAGCCCTGGTACTCGGTTGGTCCCAACGACGTTTTTCCGGAGGAGTTCGCCACGTTCCTGCTCGCCGAACGGAGAGTGCGGGACATCTTCGTCGAGCTGCATGGAGACCTGTTGGACGCCGAGTACTGGCAGCGGAAGCAGTACCATATCCAAGCCGGCCACTTCGAGGATGTCTTTCCCTACCCGGAAGCCAGGCGGTTTCCCCGACGAATCGTCCCGCACTTCGGCTCGCGGCAGGCACGACCGGTTGCTGCGGCTTCCGCCTGACTCTTAACCCGCCCCGCACCAGCAACGGGCGCCCTGTGGGCCCATCTGCTACGTCATAGGGCGTCCGCGAGCGACATTGCCCATCGGCCATGAGCCTGGGCAGCCACCTTTCCTCCCCACCTCCTCACAGATCCGTTGCCGGCGCATCTGCGCCAGTGAAGGCGCAAACTCGAAAACGCCCCATAAAAACAATCACCTACATATCGGATTGGCGGGCCGCAGGGCTTGGGCCAAAGCGGCGCGTAGGATCTGGAGGCGGGCACAGCTCCCCCAAGTCTCGTGATTCCACAGAATTGGTCGTCCTGGAACGCCAATTGCTAGGAGGGCTGATGCGGGGTCTCGATAATCGGCAGCGCAAGGGTGCGGGCCGTCCCCGGGGGCACACATGCAGTGGTTGATTGGACACTGGCGGGTTTTTGCGGAATGGGCCGCTGCTCAGTCAGTGCTCGTGCAGATAGTCGTCGGCAGTGCGCTCCTGATTCTCGCCTACGCGATGTTTGTCTGCATTCTCACCAAGCTAACCGGACGCCCCCCGGTGCTAACCCGACACTCCTCCAACACCAGACGGTAGCGCTGGCGCGCCGCCCGTCTCGCGCAACAACTCCCGACGATCGGAAACACCCAAGTCACGCCGTGTTGTTATCATTCTCCCATGGGACGCTGCCCGCGTGTCATGCACCAGGTTCTGGGTGGCTCAATTCGTTTCGACTTCCGCGATGGACAGCTTTGACAAGACCCGCTTGCTTCTCCTGAGAGCCGCTGCCACCAGCTTCGGCGGCTTGTTCTTCAGCATCGTCAGTTTAGGTTTCGTTGGGCACCTGTTACAGGCCACCGAGTCGCTCTGGCTCTTGGTTCCGACGGGAGCCGTTGCGGGCGCGGTTGTCGTGAGCTTCTTCAGTGCCAAGCGCGTCGCCCTGGTCGGTGCGGCGGTAGGCTCCATAGCGAGTCTCATTTATGTCATCGCCTCTCCGGTGCCGCCGTCCCCCTGGCACGTTCTTGCGGCGTGCGGGGCGCTCGGGCTCCTGGCCGGCGTTCCAACTTCGCAGCTGGTCGAGCGGCGGCAGGGCACCACCCTGATCGTCGGCTCCGGGCTGGTCATGGGCGCAGCGGCAGGGGGGGGCGTAGGGGCGATAGTGTTCGTGTGGCCGGTCCTGGAGCACGTGGTCGTTATCACCTTCCTCATGGCGCTCCTGTTCATCATGCTGGTACAACCTTTCATCTATCGTTTCGGTCCGCGATTCAAGCGCTTGCTGCCCCACTGGCTCGGCATCGGACTCGTCGCCGGGACCATCGCCGCAGTCGTTGGCGTTGGCATGTGGATGCTTGCGGTGACCCGCAGCTTCGGGGTCGACCCGGAGCTGAAGGACGCGGTTCAGGCCATGTTGGAGCATGTGCCTCTCGCCGGACTGGGCGGTCTCCTCGGCGGCGCAGCCGCCGGCGCGGTGCTGGAACTGCTGCAGGTCAAACAGCTCGAACGCCTTTGACGAAAAGGCCGCTTGTCTGCGGCAATCCCCAACCCCGACCCACCGGGAGCCCCCATGCCCCGCTCCCTGCCGACCGTTCACCGATCACCAGTCACGATTCACGAATCACGATTCACCGCCGTCGCATTGTCGGCTTCCACCGCGTCGAGCATGTGTTCGTAGATCTCCGGGAAGCCGTAGCAGACGCGGTTCCACGAAGGTATCAGGGTCGACTCGTGCGGACCCCGGCTCTGCTCCCAGGCGCTCCACAGAAAGGCACGGAAGTGCCGCACCGCCGCCTCCTCCTCGTACAGGTTGTACTGGAGATTGTTCACCTCGGCGTCATAGCTGTAGCGACGGATGAAACTGATGGCGTTCTGGTAGTAGGTATGGATCATCATGTCCACGAAGGAGTCGTCCATCCTCACCGCGTGACCGCGCATGTACATGAGGAAAAACTTGGCGATGTCCACCACCATGCGGTGAAGCCCCCGGTTCATATCTTCCGGGGATAGCTCCTGATGCTTGTGTTCATAGTTCGTCGCCAGGTCGATCTGAGCAATCTGTCGCGGCACGAGCTGATCGTAGACCTGGGAGAGCGTGGCAACCTCCAGACCCCAATCATAGGCCACGTTGATGCCGCGCCCGAGCTGCGTGGTAAAGCTGAACTCGCCGGCCAACGGATACTTGAAGGCCCGGTGATAACGAAAGAAACGCATCAGCTCCGAGTGATTCCAGCGCGCCATGATGTCCATCAGGGAATCCACCAGTGGCGTTACCAGGATTCTCGTCACTCGGCCCTTCATCTGCCGGTCAATTGGCGAGATGCGCGCGTAGTAGCCCTTGCAGAATTCGAAGTCGTTGTTCGGGTTGGCGGTGGGCTCGATCAGGCGGCCCAGCAGGATTCGGTCGTAGGTCACGATGTCGCAGTCGTGCAGGGCGACCACGTCGGAATCGTCCTTGCCGAAGATATAGCCGAGAGCCAGCCAGACAGACTGCCCTTTGCCCTGGACGCCGGTCGGGATTTCCCGGCTGCCGATGTCGTTCAGGACTTGCTGAACCCGTGGTCCGTCCACCCAGACGATCTTCACGTCCCGGTCTGCTCTGCGCAGACGGTAAAAGTACTCCTGCGCATGCCGGAACTGGTCTTCGCTGGGTGCGCCACCCAGCGCGACGACGACCCTATGCAGGTAGTTCACTCCGCAGATGGTCTCGATGATGTGCTCGAGGACCTGAGGATTCTCCAGCTCAGCGTAGAGAGACGGCAGCAACAGGGTAATATTTCTGTGCTCGGCGTGGGCTTCGAGTCGCGTTTCCAGGTTTTGCAGATAGGATTCCCGGTCGAAAGCCTCGTAGAGATCATGCAGCGTGGTGACGATTCGGTCCTGATGAAAGTCGGCCATGGAACTTCCTCCTGTCTCTCCTAGCAGTGGCGACCCGCAAGGCGCGTTCCGCTCCCTTCTTCCGGGGAAGCTAGAGGCGAGGGAGTTCGGAAGAGTCCTAGCCAGCTATGCGTTAAGACTCCTACGCCCATGCCCCATCACCCGGCGGGCCCCAGGCGACAGCGTCCGGATGGTCTGGAGCGCCATCGGCTCAGCCTTCTCGGCCGTCTAGATACGTCAGCGGGCGTTCTTATTCTATTGCCAGAGGGGGCTGGTTTTTCGCTGAGGTGAAAGCCCGTACAGGAGATCGCCAATTGCGCAACGGAAAGCTCCTGCGGATGACGCGGCCGTTGTGAGTTCGCCCCTCAACCTCGCCATCTTATCAGGATAAGGCGGTCGAGCGGGACTGGCCCTCGAGCCGGCGGCGCTCAGGCGGCGGTGAGCAGGTCGCGGGTGGTGGACAGGCTGGTGTAAACCGGGCAGTAAGTGAAGCGGGTTTCGTCTGCAGCGCGGCTCAGATCGCCTGCGCAGCGGTGCTGGTGCGGGCAGCCCCCGCAGGCGCGGAGTTGGCGTTCCACGTCCACCACAGTAACCTGGCTCAGGTAGCCTCGCGGATCGATGCCCATGACCTGCATGAGCCCGGACAAGCGCACGTCCAGCAGCCGTTTGTGAAGGTTCGCCCTGGTATTCTCCCCTTGATGGAGATTTCGGCGAATGGCCCAGGTGAGCACCAAGGCGGTCAAGACCAGCGCGGCCAGAATACCCCAAGCGATCAGTGTCTCTCTCTAATCAGTTTTCCCCCGCTCCACATTTATGAAAACCCCCTTGCATTGTTGGCGCAGCATTCTATGCCAGAAATCAATTAAATGCTAATGGATGTTGCCCGGGCTGCCGGGGCGTGGAAGAGAGTGACTGGTGAGCAGTGAGTAGTGAGTGGTGAGTGGTGAGTGGTGAGTGGGGAATAGGTGACTAGGAAGAGGTGGTGACGTCCAGGCTGTCAGTCCCCGTGACACCCGCGGTTAAGCTTTAGCCGTAGGTCGTAGATGGTAGGTCGTAGGTCGGGGAAGAGAGTGACTAGTGAACGGTGAGTAGTGACTCGTGAAGCTTGAAAAAGAAGAGTGGCTCGGGGCCGTGGCACTTGACAGGCCCTGGGGGCGCGCCATGCTTTGACCGAGTCACCGAGTCACCGAGTCACCGAGTCACCGAGTCACCGAGTCACCGAGTCACCGAGTCACCGAGTCACCGAGTCACCGAGTCACCGAGTCACCGAGTCACCGAGTCACCGAGTCACCGAGTCACCGAGTCACC
>JASJBY010000060.1 GCA_030066245.1 Gammaproteobacteria bacterium | reverse complement strand
GCAGAGAGAGGCGTCTCCGTAGTGACCGAAGTGCAGCTTCAACCTCTTCCTGTTGTTGGCGAAGATCTCCAATTTGCCTTTCGGCATCAGCAATCGTGCGAAGGAGACTGTCGCGATCGGATGTGCTCATTTCGTAGCCTGATGGGGGGCACTCAGTGCATTGGCGAGACATCCGCAAGTTCTCCGAAGGGCCGCCAAAGCATCACGGTTCTCACCTACGGCACGAATCCAACCGTTCACGAGCGCAGGGCATTCAGGGGCCATCTGGTCCGACAAGGTGTCTATAGAGCATCTGTCGTTCGTGGAACACTCGCGCCACGATAATGGCATCGGAATCGTTGACATAAAAAGCGATCAGGTGGCGGGGTTGTCGGACAGGCAGGCCTGCTGAAGTCTTACGACTCCACTTCAGGTGGTAGAGAAAATAGCCCTCTCGGATGTCGTCGATGGATTGCACGCCGACTCGGGCTGCGTTTTCGCTGAGATCTTGCAATGCTTGGTCGATAAGCCTCCGATAACGCTGCTGCGCCTGATCACCGAATTCTGCACTACTGCGTCGGAGTATCTTGATGATGTCGCGTCTTGCCGGGCCAGTAACGCGAATCCGCCTCATACTTGAGGATCTCGACCGGGGATTGCTTTGTCTTCTTCGTCGACATCGTCGAACAGAGCGGGACTGTAGTCATAGAGATCTCCTGCTGCGACGGCGGCTTCCGCTTCATCGAGGGCGCCACGGAGAGCTTCCAGTTTGACGGATTCCTCAAGTTCGCGGCGTTGTAGGAGACGAAGGCCATCCCGGAGCACTTCACTCGCGTTCTGGTAACGACCGGACTCAACCAGCTTTTCGACCAATTCCGCCTGCTGGTCAGTAAGTACCACATTGCGCGTCGGCATGGATAGGGACGTATTCGGTTAATACTCAGACTATCTTAGCCGGATTGGCATATTATGCCAATAACGGAGCTGCAGATGCGTGAAGGACTCTACGATCCCTGTCCATGGTGAATTTCTGGTCAAGCCGGTACAGCCGTAAGCGCCCCAAGTGGTCCGGAAAAACGCGCTACACGTCCGGAAAAAGTCTGAGCCGACCAACATGTGTCGAACCTTCCCTGATAATTCCCTGTTAAGGAGTCCGCCCATCGATCGGCAGCACCGACAATCGCCAAAAGATCAGTCGGTTATCGACGGCGGCAGGCCATCTCTGCCAGAAAGGCGACAGTATTCCCTGTACTTTCGCAGGTAACAGGGATTTCTCCGGAGACGGGATAGCAGCAGACTCCCTGCACCGCCAAATATCTCAGAAAAACAATGAGATAGTGCTTTTCAAGAACCCTCGATACGGCACCGGCCGCTCAAAAAATCCTGCATAAAGTCAACGTCTTGCCTCTCACGGTCTTGCGTGTTGGCGCGCTGACGTGGTTCAAATTAGACACGATTATCGCCACCTTTTTTTCGGACCCTTCGGCAGGTGATCTACGGAACAGGGCGTTGCCTATTCGGCGAAGGGTGGTCTCACGCGGGACAGCCGATCGGCTCGTGGCAAGGTGCCTCGAATCGGTCGGGTGCATGGCTGTGTCCGGTGAAACCCGCCGCAACCTGCAGCATGGTTGCTTTACCAAGTATCTCGGTTACGTTCTTACGCGTTGCATTGATGCTGCGTCGAGAATCTCTGTGTCACTTGTTTTGTCGAATCAAAGTCAAAACTGCCCGGGGTCTGCTCATGGCGACGTACGCCGCTGCGATGGAATCTGGAGCCGAAGACCTCGTTGACAGGTCCACTACAATTATGGCCTCGTTCTCCAATCCCTTGAAATTCGCGATCTCAGCGAAGCTAATAGCGGGCGGTGGAAATCCTCGCATGGCGTACTCGTCCAGCGGCAGGATCTTCATGGTCGGGCGGCGGGGCAACTGTGCCGCGACAGAATCCGGGAACGGCAATGGCGATAGAATCGTGATCCCACCAGGATGCAGTCCTCCGCGAACAATCAGTCGCTCGATCTCCTCGGCCAGCGCCCTGGCAGCCTCTTCCTTCGAGCCCACCTGATGCACGCGAACTTCGGGGCCGTTTCCGGTTCCATCGACCCCCATGTCGGCACCCAGTTCGGACTGCACGCGATCCAGTATCTGGCGGGTATTGCGGCAGTTTGTCCGCAGGGGGATGGTTGCTGGGCCATAGCTTTGCAGCAGGTCCAGGGCGTCGGGGTCCGCGGGGCCGAATAGACCGGACTGGTTGTTGATGTCGTGAAAGAAGCACCACCGTCCGCCGCTTAGGCCACCGGTGAGCACGCCGTCAAGTCGATGCAGCGTCGTAAGGTCCAGCAGGTCCTGGCCTTCATCGACGACGATGGCGTCGAAGTGCTCGATGCCGAATCGCCGTGCTGCGCGGTACGCAGAATCCGCGAGGGCGACCGCTACGCCGGGGATCGCAAAGCGGGTCTCGAGCCAGTGGCGCAGCCAGGGGGAGCGGCAGGTTACGAGGACCTTGAGCCCCGCACCAGCCCAGCGTCGGGCAAGCTCAAGGGCGAGGAAGGTCTTGCCTGTGCCCGCTCCGCCGGAACAGATGACGCGGTCATTGACTTCAGCGATGTCCACTAATCGAACTTGGTCCTCGGTCAGCTCCGCGGCCCGGTGCTCGATGGCGTCGACCTGAACGTGGAGGGGAATGGCGGTTTCGAATCCTGGGCGCACGAATCGCTGGACAGCGGCAATGTCCTCGTCGGACGGACCGCGAAAGCGGCGAGGGTCTTTGCCGCGCCAATAGGAGAAAAGACCGTTGAGCCAGCGTTCGAGATTGCGCGAGGATCTGGTGTCGGCTGCCATTGGCCTGTCCCACTCGGAGCCCTCCACATCGAAATGGCAGTCCGGTAGGATGATGCCAACACCGATGGTGAAACCTGACCACACTGATTCGGGCAGCGATTCCCGGACCTTGTCCATGAGCGCGTGCAGAGCCGCCTGTGCCTGACGAAAGGGGCTTTCCCGCAAGATGTTGGTAACATTGTTGGCATCGGTCGAAGACCAGATCCCTTCCTCGCACATGATTCTCCCGCCCTTGATCTCCAGCACGTACAGGCCGGGTCGCCCCACGACAAGAAAATCGATTTCACCAAAGCGCTTGGTGGCGTGTCGGGTGACGTTGAGGGAGTGGAAGGCGGTGAGCCGGAGCTGCGGGCTACCGTTGAAGGCGGCTTTGAGACGGTCGAACACCAACAGCTCCGCGCGGCTGCGGTTGTCGTAGGGGCTGGCAGGGATCATTCGCATGGTTCAACGCCTGCGTCGACCGAGTGTGGCGCGTACCTTGGCATCGAGCTTGGCTGGGATCGAGATTTCACTGAGGCGTTCAAGCAGCCCGTCCCAATCGATCTGGGTGGCCACCGCTTTGACGTCTCCATCGAGCAGCAGATGCGCGCCGCGCCCATCCACCTTGAGCTGATAGTCCCCCTGGCACAAGCTGATGCGGGTCCGCAGCAACGCGCTCCAGCCCATACCGCGCGCAAGCGCAAGGGCGGCGTTCTGTTGGGTCTTGTTCCGCTTGCCCGCGACTCCCGCCAGAAGCTCTCGCAGGGGCGCGATGCGCTCGGGTGCGGGGCCTAGATCCAGGTCGGATCCGGCCTGCCGGTGTGCCAGCCCCGCCATGCGATGGGCGACTGCCTCACGCAGGCCGGGTTGGCCGCGGACCTCGGGGGGCAATCCCATCCAGCCTGAGCGGGCTGCGAACAGGGCGGCGGCCACAGCGTAGTCGATGGCGTTCAGGCCCGGGCTATCGAGTTCAAGCAGGCCCTCGGGGCGGTCGCGCAAGAAGAAAAGCAGGAGTCCCCGCGAGAACGGCCTTGGATGGCGAGTGAGCAACTCGGAAATGGTGTGGGCCCCGAGCCCCAGGGCGCCCTTCAGGTCGGCGGCGAGCACACGGAGCCTCTCGGAGGCCGATTGGCTCATTCGCTCCGCCAGCCGCTCGCGCTCCGCGGTCATGGTGTCCAGCACCGTCTGGTAAAGGTCGGGAGCCGAGGAGGAAGACTCACTGTCTCTCAGCGTGTTAGCGTCCGCCAGTGCGTGCAGGATGGACAGCAAGAGCCGACCTTGAATGTCCGGATGTGCGGCCGGATTGCCGAGACAGGCCCAACTCCTCAGGGCCGCTAGCAGCGCCTCCGGCGATTGCTCCCTGTCCTGGTTATCTCCAAGGGTTTCGCAGCCGGGATCGAACAGTGCGCGCGCGGCCTCGATCGTTTCTTTGCCGCGATTGCCCAGTGCGAATGTAAGGGCCATGGCGCCGCCGACGCCGGCGCAGCCGTGGATTGGCATGTCGCGGCTCGGTGGAGTTGCCCTATCCGGAGGCCATGGGCAAAGTGATTGCTTGGAAAATAATCGGGCGGTGACCTGACGCTTATAGGCCGTGAGCGGCACGTTGGCGAAATCGGTGGCCTCCTCTTCGATCGCGGCGCGCTCGTCTTTGGAGGGGAAGTGGATGGATCTGATCCAGGTTGCAGGTAAGGGGGCCGGGATCAGCAGCGCCAGCTCGTCCCCGCTTAGCCCTTGCGGGAATTGGATTGACCGGGGCGTCCCGTCTTGACCGAGTGCCTGAACGGTACCGCGCAGAGAAGAGATGTCTAGTGCGACGATGACCCGGCGCAGGTGCTTGCCCTCAGCCACGGCTTGAGTAAGGGCGCTGTGGGGTAGGGCATCTCGGAACAAGGGAATCCAACCAGGGCTAACAGCCAAAGCGTCGGCGTAATACTTGCGCCCAAACCCAGCCGGACCACTCACCAGCGCAGAGGCGAGCATGAACATCAGGTTTAGCTGGTTGGTCGGCAGATACCAGACCTTATTACCCAAAGAATATTTGGGGACAAGAGGTGATTCCAGTGTGAAATCTTCGGCTGCCGGAGAGATCATGACTGGGTCCAAGGCACCAACACATCCGGATCGGTCGGTAGTATGGCATTGACCGGACAGGGCAAACCCGTCTCGCGCAGCAGGGTAACCCGCTCGCGCGCCCGCGAAACCATAACGTAAAAACGGCGTCGCATATCATCCATCTGGGTCTTGTCCTCCGGGTTGCAGTGGTAGCGGTTGATATCGGCAAGGATCACGCTGTCGAATTCGAGTCCTTTTGCGGATTGCGCGTTTATGACGAAGATGCCGCCCTCGGAAAAACGCAGATCGCCGTGGTCTTCACCCGAGGCGTAGGTGACAATTCGTGGTGGACCATGATCGAGCTGCACTTGGGTCCCCCGCAGGACGCTAAGCCAGCGGCGGCGAGTTTCGTTGTCCGGGGTAATGAGGCCGAACAGGCGAGACGGGTCACGGTCGGCAGCCTTGAGTAGCCGCAAGATGAGCTCATCGAATCCCCATGGACACCCGGCGCCGTAATCGATTAGGAGGGGTGTCTGCGCTGAGCCACCAGGCGCCGGCAGTTGCGCGCAAGGGCTTGCCGGGTCGTGCACGCAGAAGGAGAGCGCTAGCCGGCCTACCGCATAGGAGTTGCGATAGTTTTCCCGTAGCACGAGGCGCTCACTGGCATCCAGGTCAAGCGCATCGGCGATGTCTTTAACCGTGCTGTGCTGGTCCGTGATCTGCTGATTCTGATCCGCGACCACGAAGAAGTGTGCGAATCCCAACTCCGCAAGCGCGTGGTAGAAAGCACGTGGCATGTCCTGTCCTTCGTCGATGACCAGGTGACGCGGGATCGGCGCCGCAAGCTCGCCCGCCGTGCGGATGCCTTGAATGATGGCCTGCCAATCCAAGTCGAACGCCTGGGCGTCGCGCGTTGGACAGTAGTCACGCAGGGCTGATTGATAGGCCGACTTGAACCAGGAAATCCATGTCTGGGCATGCACCTGTCCGCCCATCAACTCCCGGCTGGCAGCGATCAGGAGCTTGTTGTAAGCGAGAAAAACATAGTCTTGGGAGCCGGCTTGTCTCTTATCGGCGGTGCGATGGTGCCGGCGCGCACGCAGAAGGGCGATCACGGACTTCCCTGTGCCCGGGCCGCCGACGATCAGGTGGCAGCCCTCTTTGGGCAACAGCCGTGCGCGCTCCTGCTCCTTGCTCAAGTCCTGGATGTCCGGTAGGGCGAAGCGACGGGCGGCCATGGCATGGTCATCGGCCAGACAACGCGAAGTCCAAAAGCGGCCTGATGCCGCCACCCAGATCGCCGCGGACGAAGACCCGATCCAGGAGAAGGTTGCTGAATTGGCAGCTCGGCTCCGGGACCAGGGCGCAGGCGTGACAGGCGGCGAGGTTGAGCTGGCTGGGTCCTTGACCCTCGTGCTCGCCGCACACTGGATCCAGGGAGCACCAGTCCGCGCGGGAAAAAACGTCGGAAAGGAGCTGAAGAAAGCGAGGAGGCTCCGCCAGCTCGGCAAGTCCGCCGAGCGAGCCCACGATGTCCGGCACGGCCACGTAGACCAGGATCCCGGCCATCGGCTCGCCCCCCTCGGCGCAGTAGATGCGCTCCCGGATGGAGGCCGCCGGATAACCGGCCTGGGTCTCAAGTTGGCGGATCAGGAGGTGCGCCAGCGTATGCAACAGCACAAAACGCGGCACAAGGGGCAGGATGGGTGCGTCGGGGAAGCGCATGCCGGTGCTCTCGAAGCGCCGCTCCAGGGCCCGTGTCCGTTTCTGTAGCCCAGATTGGCTGGCCCAGCGCCGCAACATGGGCTCGGACAGAGTGAGGAAGATGCCTTCCCCGTAGAGCTCGATAGCGGGAAGCCAGTCCAGACTGCCGTCCAGGTCCGGCTTAACCAGTTGCGCTTTCACGTCCACGTTGTCGCCGTCCTTGGCACTAAGGGGCCGCAGGCCATCGTCGACGTTTTGGGTGATGCGGGTGAAGCCCTCTAAAATGCGCACCTCCCGCAACCGAGTCAGGGCCACCAGGCGGTCCACGGCCGCGAGGACCTCGGTGCTCCGGGTGCTCGTGGGGGCGGATTGGGCGTGCCACCCATGCGTTTGGTGGCGTGGAACGAAGTCTTCGCTGTCCGCGAGGTCAGGTATCTCCTCACAAAGGGCGCGGTGTTCCTTGGCCATCAGATCGCCGGGCGTCACCGCCTGACCATACAGGGGGTAGCCCTTATTAAGCTCGTCCCAGGCTTCATCGATCTCCCCGGGGGAGCAACCGTAACGGCTGGCGAGGGAACGCAGCCTTTGGCGTCGCGCCAGGCCGGGGCGTGCCCGGTCGAGCTCGTCACGATCGGCGCGGTTGGAGTAGAGCCGGTCCAGCACCGTGCCGCGCCGCACCCGTGACTCCGGGGGAATGACCAGGGCGGAACGGGTGCGGGGGTAATACAGACGCGGATCGCTCACCTCCAGGATCTCGGCATCTGACTGCCCCTCGTTACGCTCATGGGCATTGAAGCGTTCCCAGGGCTGGCGCCTGGGGTCGCCGCCCGGCCAGGCCTGCCTGGGATCGAACCGTGCGCTTGCCTGGCAGCGCTCGCAATGCAGCTCCCAACCCGTTCCCGTCTGCGTGTCACGCTTTAGAGTGATCAAGGAGGATTTCCGATCCACGCGGCAGGTTTCTGCCTTGGACTTATCCTCTCGATGGGCGAGCGCCTGCCAGGGTACTTCTTCCAGCCCGCCCTCGGGATGGGCAAGGACCCACCCCACGTGCTGAAGAGCGGGGGTATCCTTGCAGCGACGACAGCGTGGGGGTTGCTCCGGGTCCTTATCTTCCGAGGGTTCCGCATCCCGCCATGGCAGCCAGTACAGAAGCCCGCAGCCCGGGCAGTGCATCCAGCCGGGGAAGCGCATGGCTGGAATCGCGGCCTGGACCTGGCCGTTTGGGAGCACGCGGGACAGCGGCGGCTGTCGAAGCTCCCGGTCTATCCCGAGCGTCGCGCGTAGCAGGTCCACGTAAGGGATCACATGGCCGGCTGGCTCTCCGGCACCATCGGCCCAGTGACTGATGTCCTTGATGACGTAAAGGTCGTTGTCGGCGCGCGCAACCGCTCCGACGCCGCTGTAGCCGACCAGATGGGACCATCGGGTGGGAACCTTGCGAGTCACCGGATCTTCACCAGCGTCGTGTTCTCGACATTGCGCATGTTGTGTAGGGTCGGCCAGAGGCCCGGGACCTGGGAGTCGTGACTGTAGAGCAGTCGCTGATCACGCCGGTCCTTGTCATGACCGGCGTAGACCAGGCGCTCGTTCTGCTCTTCGGCGCGCTGCGCCGCATCGGCCCATTGGCGGGCCAGGTCGTCCAAATGCCGGCCCGTATCGTTGCCGCGGTGCCGATCGGCCCGCCGGCAGCGCAGCTTCAGCTCCTCGATGATCTTCGCGGTGGCGGGATCGCTTGGGTCGAAAGCGCCGGCTGCGGTGTTATCGGCAAGTGCTTTGGCACCGTGGCGTATCGCGATCACAAGGGCCGCATGCAACGCCCGCATGCGCGCCTGATAGGTGTAGGGAGTGACACTGGTCGGCTCCACGAAACGGTAGAAGGACTCGTGGTAGGCGCGAAAGGTCTCGTAATGGGAGAGGCTGCGGGCCTGATCCCGGTAGTAATTGGCGACCACCAGGCCGGGCACTCCGGCGCGGCCGACACGGCTGCTTGCCTGGATGTACTCCGCTGTCGTCAGCGGTTGGCCGTTGATCACCATGACCGCGAGCCGGGAGACGTCGAGGCCGACGGAGACCATATTCGTCGCGAGCACCAGGTCCAAGGCCTGCTGGTGGGTGCGCGGGTGCCGCAGCCGGTCGAAGGTGGCGGCGTTTTCGTCCGCGGACATCTGGCTGGTGAGCTGGGTGAGACGCTCGGCGAGCTGTCGCAGCCGACTCCAGGGGGGCGAGGGCAATGGGCCTGCTTCGTTCCCATGGTCTTCGGCATTGCGACTCTCAAGCGCTTCGGCTTGATAGCGCGCCATGGTGGTTTCGATGTCCTGGAGTGCATTGCGGCTGATGCCCACGCCCTTGAGGCTGCCGTGGTAGACCAGCACCGTCCACCAGGCGTCGAGTAAGGCGTCTCGGTCCACTTGCCCGGCATCGAACAGCACCTCCGGTGCTGCCAGCAGGGCTCCTGCCAACGGCGCGAGGCAGTGGGCGCGGTCCCGTGCCGGTGCCAGGAAGCCGACATAGAGCCGACCCGGTTTCTCGCTCAGGGGTACGGTGCGGGCGAAATAGGAATCGTCGCAGTCGAGCCCCGGCGGCGGAAAGACGGCGGCCTCTCGCCCGTAGAGCCGCGTCACCTGATCCTCTGCCATGCGGATGGTGGCAGTGGAGGCGACGTACTTGGGCGTGACCCCCCGCATGGCGAGCACCGTCTCGACACCCGCCTCGTAGAGCCCGGCAACGGATCCCAGCGCCGAGGCGATCAGGTGCAGCTCGTCCTGGATGACCAACTCCGGCGGCCGGTTGCCGTTGACCCCGAAGAAGGCACCGGCGCGTTCCTCCCAGGCGAGGCGGGCGAACTTATCGATGGTAGCGAGGAGCAGCGTTGGCGGGGATTGGTACAGCGCCGCATCCACCACGTTGCAGGGCAGTTCGCCAGGACTCTGTCGACCAAAGTCGCAGTAGGGGCTTTCGCACCGGAAGTGAAAGTGTTGGGCGCCTGCGTCATAGTTTTGATCCACCGCGAAGGCCGCGCCACACCAGGGGCAAGCGTCCAGTACCAACAGGCTGGGCGGTCGTGCTTTCGCCTCGATGGCCTCGTCCAAAACTCTCTTGGCCGTCTTGAAGGTGTTTGGGCTCGAGGCGTCGCCCACCCACAGACCCAGGGTAACTGGCTCGGTACCGAGCTCGGGGTACTGACGCCGAAGCAACTCCAGGGCGCAAATCAGCCGGGCGGCACGGCGGAACTGGTCCTTTGTCAACAGGCGCAGCGTGTAGCGCATAAGAACCGTCGTTCCGCCCCCCGTGGCAGCGAACTTCAGGCGCCTCCAGCAGATCAAGAAGGCCATCAGGCCCAAATAGGCCTCGGTCTTGCCGCCGCCGGTGGGGAACCAGATCAAGTCCAGGATATCCCGATAGTCGCTGTACTCATTGACCGTGGATTCCAGGGTCAGCAGCAGGAAGGCGAGCTGGAACGGCCGCCAGCGGTAGTCTTCCCGGACAGTCCGGGCCGCGGCCCGATCCGTCTGGCTCATCTGCTGGAGCATGGCCCGATTGGCCAGAGCGAAGGCCCGCGTCGCCAGGGTGTCGTTGCGCAGCAGTCGCACCCCGTCGGCCATGCGCTTGACGGCAACGGTCATGCGTTTGTGAATGCGTCCGGCGGCCTCGTGTTCCTTGTCTTCGAGCCCGGCCAATCGCCCCTCGACGCCCGCCACCCAGTTCCCGTAGCCGGAAACGAAGCCATCGAGTGTGTCGCAGCGCTCAGCGGCGTCAGACTCGAACTCTGCAAGCCAGGAAAGCAAAAGTGCCTGCCGATCCGCACCGCCGACCTCTGCGCTTATCTGAGGCACTTCGACGCGTGGCAGAAAATCGGTGCGGATCGAGTGCACGCGCCCCTCGCGCAGCTCCCAATCCACCGCTGCGCCATGGCCGACCGCATAGACCCGATGATGGCGGTACTGGAGCTCCAGTTCCTGTTCCTCGTGGCTCAGATTCTCGTACGCCACACCCGGGTAGGGTCCGACGTTTCCCGCGTCGACGACGCACTCGAGTTCCACCTCGAACAGAGCCTTCTCGTTCCGCTTCTGCGTATCCTCCCGACCCGCCCTGACGGGCTCCAGCGATTGAGTATTGCTCAAGGATGCGGTGACCAGCCAGCCGTTTGCCAGAGGGCGCCAGAGCACTAGCAGCTCAGCGCGGTCGGCCAACACGGCCTCGCGCTCTGTGAGCACTCTTCGCTGCTCGGGGGCGGCAAGGTTCCACCCCTCCGCATCGCCGCCAAGGACCTCTCGATTCCAGTTCTCGCCCACGAAACGGCCCTTTTTATCCCGGGTTTTTCCCGAGACGTAGCGGACGCCTCGGGGGATGAGCTGGAAGCGGACCTGATTTCCGGCAACGAAAAAGGAAAGCCCCACTGACGAGGGCGGAGCGAAACGCCGTCTTCGGGGACTCGTCCCACGTCCAGCCTGCCCCGGTTCGTCCGCATCCTCCTCCTGTTCAAAGGCATCGCTGCCTGCGTCTACATCGTTGGCCGCCGGATCGAGCCCGAATTCCCCTCGGACGACGGGAAAGAGGATGCCTGTCTGATAGCGATCGAGGGGCTTGATTCCGATTAGGTCTTCACCGCTACCGATCAGGCATCGGCGCAACCAGGAATAGATCCGATCTCGATGTTTGGTAAGTACCATGCGCGCGCTTCGCTAGGCGACCGCGTTCCCTCGTTTTGTAGAATCATCCTTGTCTTCCATGTAGTGAACGATGTACTCGTAGTCCTCGTTGGTCATGTTCAGCGGACTACGCTGCTATGCAGCCCTGAAATCGACACGTTCCACGGCGTCGAGGTTGACTGTCTGACGTGCTTGCCAAAGATCATGGTTGTCCTGCATGGCCAGCCAACTCTCCGGGGAGCGTCCCAGCGCTTTGGATAGGCGTAGTGCCATTTCAGGGCTGATGCCGCTATTGCCCTGCAACACACGATTGAGCGTGGAAGGAGAGACGCCAAGCTTGGTCGCAAGTTGCCTCCCCGTGATGCCATTTGGCTCCAGGTAGACGTCGCGGATGAATTCGCCGGGATGCGGTGGGTTGTGCATGGGCATCAGTGGTAGTCCTCGTAATTCAGAACGTAAGCATGGCCGTCACGGAACTCGAACGTGATACGCCAGTTGCCGTTTACCCAGATCGACCATCGACCTTTGTCTCGGCCTCTCAGCGCATGCAGCCTGAAGCCGGGGATATCCATGTCCTCGATCGTCGTCGCGGTATCCAAGGCAGTTAATTGCATGGTCAAGCGCCTCGCATGCTGGGATTGGATGCCTGACTTCGAGCCGGTTTCGAAGTAGCGCTTCAAT
>JASJBY010000059.1 GCA_030066245.1 Gammaproteobacteria bacterium | reverse complement strand
ACCGAGGGCACCGTCTCCACCGGCTCCCTGACCTTCACCCCAGGCAACTGGAGCACCGCCCAGACGGTCACCGTCACCGGCGCCGATGACGCACTCGCCGACGGCAACATCGCCTACACCATCACCACCGGCGCCGCCGTGAGCACCGATCCCGGCTACAACGGCCTGGACCCCAACGACGTCGCCGCCGTCACCAATGACGACGAAGTGCCGGTCAATACCTCGCCGCCGCCCGTTGTACCACCGCCGATTACGCCGCCCCCGGTGGTCGACCCGCCACCGGTTCAGCCCCCGCCGCTCATCGAGCCCGCGCCACCACCCGAATCGGGCCAGCCGGACGATGGCGGGCCGGCCGAAGGCGACCGCTCCGCGACGGGCAGCGGCACCGCCCAGCCCAACACGCCCACCGTGGCCACCACCTTCTTGGCGGAAGAGACAGCGGCGGTCGGCTCTGGAAGCGGTGATAACGATCTCCCTTATGGCGATCGGGACCGCAGCCGGCCCAGCCTCACCGAACGCGCCGAGCTGCCGGTGGAAGCTCCGCCCGTGCAGCTCGCTCAGGTGGTGGCCGCCGCCGAGGAGATCAAGCTCCCGGAGATGGCTCAGCCAGCCCTGTGGGGCGCCCTCGACCTGATGACCCAGCAGATGAACGACGCCGAGGAATGGCGCGAGCAGGAGCGCGAGCGCCAGGTTACGCTCCAGGCCACCACCGGCGTGGCCTTCACCCTCTCCGCCGGCTTCGTCACCTGGCTGCTGCGCGCCGGCACGCTCGCCACCAGCCTGCTCTCCTCCATGCCCCTGTGGCGCGGCTTCGACCCCCTGCCCGTGCTCGGCTTCGCGGTCAACGAGCGCAAGCGCCTGAAAGTCGCCGCCGGACGCCTGCAAGCCGACGAAGCGCGTGCCGATCCGAACGTCGAGCGCCTCTTCGACCGCGCTTCCCAGCCAAAGAAGAAGGCACCGCGCAAGGCCAGATTCAAAGGAAAACGCCGCGTCACACCCGCGCCTTCAACCTGACCGCTGGCAAATCCGCAGGTTGACCGTTTCCGGTACCGCTCAGGCCCCTACGCCCGACCGCCAACCAAGTCACCCTCTCCCCGAGTCACCATCAACCGAGTCACCATTCTTCCCCGACCTACAACCTACGACCTCCCATCTACCATCTACCATCTGCCATCTACAAACCACCGCCCCACACCTAAGGTTCACCTCATCCCGGCCGAAATTAAGGTTGACACGGGCCGATCTGCGCACCGGGATCCGGCACGCTCACAGTATTTGCACTACGGCGACCACGCGAACACGAAAGCACAGTCCCGCGACGGCACATGCGGTTCTCTCCCCTCATACGCATCAGCCTGGCCCTGATGCTCATCACGACGACCGTGCTGCTCACTGCAGAGCTCATCGGCCTGACGCCGAACGAGGCCGACCGCATACTCGACGCGCGCAAGACCCTGTGCGAGTCCATGGCCGTCCAGTTCTCTTCGCTGGCCGCGAAGAACGACATGAGCACCATAGAGGAGACCCTGCAGGCGCTGGTGGAGCGGGACGCGGATATCCTCTCGGCGGGCATCCGCCGCTCCGACGGCTCGCTGCTGGCAGAAGCCGGTGCCCATGAGGTGAACTGGGAGGCCATGCCCGCGGACCTCTCGACCCCCACGAATGCCCAGGTACCGATTTTCAACGGCGAGTCACGCTGGGGCACAGTGGAAGTGCGTTTCACGCCCGTCACGCCGGACAGCCTGCTCTCCCTATGGAAAAGCTCTCTGTTCAGGCTCACCCTGTTCGTGGCCGTCGTCGGGTTCGTGCTCTACACGCTCTTTATGCGCAAAGCTCTGCGTGAGCTCGACCCTACCTCCGTGGTCCCCGCCCGCGTGAAGTATGCGCTGGACGTGCTCGCCGAGGGCGTCATCCTCGTGGACGACAAGGGGGAGATCGTGCTGGCCAACGCGACCTTCTCGGAGAAGCTCGGGCACGGCGCGGACACACTGGTGGGCAGGAAGGCATCGGAGCTGAAGTGGATGTCCCTGGAAACGGGAGAGCCGGTTGAGGATCTTCCCTGGCTGCGGGCCATGCGCGAAGGCCAGCGCCAGAGCGGCGTTCCCATGAGCGTACAGAGCCGCGACGGCAGTCGCCAGCTGTTCGTGGTCAGCGGGGCACCGATTCTTGACGGCAAGGGCAACAGCCGCGGCGGAGTGGCCACCTTCAATGACGTCACGGAGCTGGAGCGAAAGAACCACCAGCTGGAGGAGACGTTACGGCTTCTGAAGGAGTCCCGCGACGAGGTCGAGCGCCAGAACCGTGAGCTCAAGATCATGGCTGACCAGGACCCGCTGACCCGCTGTCTGAACCGGCGCGCGTTCTTTCAACGGCTGGAGCGGCAGTACATCAAGGCCTCCGCCGGCGGTGCTGACCTGGCCTGTGTCATGTGCGACATCGACCATTTCAAGACCTTCAACGACCAGTACGGCCACGCTGTCGGCGACAAGGTCCTGGAAAAAGTGGCCGAGGTGCTCCGCGGCAGCCTGAACGCCAACGAGCTCATCTGTCGCTATGGCGGCGAGGAGTTCTGCATCATCGTGCCGGGCGTCGACGAAAGCCAGGCCATCGAGCGAGCCCAGGCCATGCGCCGGGCTATCGAGGAAGCGGCGGGCTCCACCATCCGTATTACGTCGCAGAAGAGCATCACGGCGAGCTTCGGCGTCTCCTGTCTGTCCATGGGCGCACGAGAATCCTCAGATCTCCTCAACCAGGCCGACAAGGCGCTGTACGTGTCCAAAGACGCCGGCCGCAACCGGGTGACCCTGTGGGACCCCGTCCAGGCCAGCCAGCAGCCGCTCGCCGTCTAGCGCGGCGCTTTTGAATTCTCTACGGCTTAGCGCTATAGTTCCGGGCTTTGCGGGCAGGGAAGGCTTGCCAGTAGCGTGAACCGCCTGGTTCGCACGGACGAGCCGTCGCTTAATCTTCCTGGTCCGAGGCAAGAGGGCCGCAGTCTCCCTTTAGGTCACCGACTCGCCATCCGTAACCAGTGTTCGCCCGGTATACATGAGCAGCAAGCAAAGTGCCGACCAAGCGTCTCCGGAAGTGGTGATCGATGTCGAACATCTGGTCACCCATTACGGCGAGCGGAGAATACTGGACGGCGTCAATCTGAGCGTCCGGAAGGGCGAGATTCTGGTCATCATGGGCGGCAGCGGTTCGGGGAAAAGCACCCTGCTCCGCCATCTGCTGGGCCTCCATCACCCCACATCGGGCGCCATCCGGCTGCTCGGTACGGATATCGCGACGGCCAATCAGAAAAAGCTCTACGAGATCCGGCGCAATATCGGCGTGGCGTTCCAGAAAGGCGCGCTGCTCAGCTCCCTGACGGTCGGTGAGAATGTGCAGCTGCCACTGCGCGAGCACACCGCGCTGGACGAGCAGACTATCGGCATTATGACCCGGATGAAGCTGGACATGGTCAACCTGCACGGTTTCGAAAACCTCAAGCCGGCCGAGCTCTCGGGCGGCATGCTGAAGCGGGCAGGCCTGGCTCGGGCCATCATCATGGATCCGAAACTGCTGTTCTTCGACGAGCCGTCGGCGGGTCTGGACCCGGTGGTCGCCGCGGAGCTGGACGAGCTGATCCTGCGCATCCGCAAAGCCATGGGCATCACCATCGTGGTGGTCACCCACGAGTTGGACAGTGCCTTCAAGATCGCCGACCGCATCACGGTTCTCGACGAAGGGAAAATCGTCGTGTCCGGCACCGTGGACGAGGTCAGAAACACGGACAATCAGCGGGTTCAGGACCTGCTGAACCGAAAGCCGCGGGATGAAGCCATGGATGCCGACGAGTACCTGCGCCGGCTGACAGGGCACACACTTTGAGTCAGACCCGGCGAAGCAACATGCTGGCAACGCGCCGGTGGCTTTCAGCCCCCAGCCCCGCGAAGCCGGAACAACGAGACTCGCGCTCCAGCTAGAGAATACGACACCATGGTGCTTCAGCAGATAGAGAAACTCGGCGACAACGCGCTCTACGTCGTCGAGCGCACGGGCCTCATGGGAGTTTTCATCGCCTCCTGCATCGCAAAGGCAGTGACTCCACCCTTTCGATGGTTCCCCATACTCAAACAAATCCACTTCATCGGTGCGCGCTCCACGGTGGTGATACTGGTGGCCGGGCTGTTTACCGGCATGGTGGTGGCATTGCAGTTCTACGACAGCTTGGTGCGTTTCGGCGCGGTGGCCATGCTGGGTGCCGCGGTCGCCCTCGGCTTGATCCGCGAACTGGCGCCGGTGCTCACGGCGCTGGTGGTCATCGGCAGGGTCGGCTCCGCCATCTGTGCGGAAATCGGCATCATGCGCAGCGATGAACAGATCGACGCCCTGGAATGCATGGCAGTCGACCCGTACAGATACCTCATCGTTCCCAAGGTGGTGGCGAGCATCGTTGCCGTGCCCGTGCTCACGGTGATCTTCACCGTGATCGGGATCGGGGGCGGCTGGTTCGTCGGTGTCGTCCTGTTCGGCGTCAGCGAGGCGGCCTATTTTCAGGGGATGTACGAGACGGTCGTGTGGGACGACATCGAGATGGGGCTGGTCAAGTCCATCTTCTTCGGGCTGCTGATCGTCTGGGTGGCCGCCGGAAAAGGCTACTTTCTACATCTGGAACGGAACGGATCCTTCGGTGCCGAAGGCGTAAGTCACACGACGACCGATGCTGTGGTCATCTCGATCATCGGGGTGCTGGTGGCTGATTACCTGATTAGCGCCCTCATGCTCTAGGGCGAGGCAGGGCGAAGTCTTACAAGAGACGTGGAGTAAGGTCTCAATGAAACGCTTCAATATCGAGTTCGGGGTGGGATTGTTCATGATCCTGGGCCTTGCGGCCTTTTTCTACCTGGCGATCAAGATGGGTGACATCAGCCTGTTCGGCGACGACAAATACAAGGTGATGGCTAGGTTCACCTCCATATCCGGGCTCAAAGAGGGCGCCTATGTGGAAATGGCCGGTGTGCGGATTGGCCGGGTCTCCAGTATCCGCTTCGACCCCGAGTCCTACGAATCCGTCATCCAGCTCTCGGTCCCGAAAGACGTCAAGCTTCAGGAAGACACCATCGCTTCGGTTCGTACTGCCGGCATCATCGGCGACAAGTTCATCAAGCTGACCCCGGGGGGTCTGGAAGATTACATCGAGGAAGGGGGCGAAATTATAGAAACCGAGTCCTCGCTGGACATCGAGGAGCTCGTCAGCAAGTACATCTTCGAAAGCACAGACAAGGACGATAACGAGGAAGACCAAGGGGGAGAATAGCCGAGGGTCCCGGCACAACCACCGGGGTCAATCTGTGCGGCACCCGCGCGTAATCATCTTCTGGAGATAACCAACATGGCACGCAAGTTTCTGCTCTCGTTCACCCTCCTCCTGATCACTGCGTTTGCATTCTCAACAGCGCTGGCAGCGCCGAGCGCCACCGAGCAGGTCAAGTCGACCATCGACAAGGTGCTGGCCGTGCTGCAGGACGGCGGCCTGAGCAACGATGCCAAGCGCGACAAGATTCGAAAGGTCATCTCGGAGCGCTTCGACTGGCGGGGCATGTCGATCCGTACCCTGGGCAAGAATTGGAAGGGTGCGAGCAAAGAGCAGAAGAAGCGTTTCACCGCGGCCTACCGGCGCCTGCTGGAAGACACTTACCTGGTGATGGTGGAGGAGTACACCGACGAGAAGGTCGACTTCGTCAAGGAAGATATCAAGAAGCAGAAATACGCCCAGGTGAATACGCTGATCGTGCGCACTGGCGCGCCCCCCATTCCTGTCAACTATAAGGCCCGCCTCAGGAAAGATAAGTGGTGGATCTACGACGTGGTCATTGAAGGCGTCAGCATGATCAGCAACTACCGCACCAGCTACCAGCAGATTGCCAAGAACCAGGGCCTCGACGGACTGATTGCCCAGATCGAGGAAAAGGTCGCGACCGGTGACACACCCGCGGCCAGCAGCGGTAGTTGAGGGGACGTGAAACGTGACTCGTGACTAGTGAGTAGTGATTCGTGACTCGTGAGAAGTGAAAAGGGGAAGCGGGAGCGCGTTTAGGGGTCACCGGGCCGGTGGGATGGCTGGTCTTGCAGGGCCCAGGCGACCGCACATAGGGCAGAGCATTCACGTTGGGGCCGTACCGGCACGAGCCGCCGGGACACGCGGTGAATACCTCCCTGTCGGCGGCAGTTATCCCTGCGGCCGACGGTTCGGGGGGCACTCATGCCGGTATGGCCCGAATCGAACACCAATGCGGACTAGCGTTGCTTCGGGATCACGATGTCGATGATGCCTTCACCGTCAGTGCGACTCATCTGCTCCGCGATGGCGTCCCGCGGCAGCGGCAACCTACGCTGAAACCGCGACATGCTGCGGCTGTAGGAATACCCCCCCTGCCGACGCATGTCTGTCTGCTCCGAACGCAGGCTGCGCAGCACCAGGTGGCCCCGCTCCACGTTTACCTCAAAGTCCTGTGGCCGACGTCGGCCCGTGTACACACGCAGCGTATAGGCATCAGCTGTCTTACCCTTTTCCAGGCGCACTCCGCCTTGCCCGAACTGGGAGCCCGGGGTCCCGGGAGAGGTGTATCCCCCATAGCCTGGATAACCCGGCGGCCCATAGCCGGGCGTCTGGGCCGATGCTGCCGCCGCCAGCACTACCGCACATGCGAGAGTTAACAGGATATGCTTCATTAGTCTGTGCCCCTCTGATGGCATGCCCTGGTGCGATTATAGCCGCAGCGAGACGGCGTAAGATGCCACGGTGATTCCGTACCCGCCCTGCGCTCGGCATGTGGTGCGCCCCGCCGACAGCTGTCCCATCCTCATCGGCTGTAGTACGCTTGCAGCAGGTTGATTCTGATCCAGGTTCGAGCGGGGGAACTGAGCCGCCATGGCATCGACTGTCGACACAGTGGAAATCAGTGACGTGCCCGTGCACGTGGAGAGCTGGACCGTGGCGAAAATCCCCGGCTTCGTAGCGGCCGTACTGAACCGCTGGGAGCGAGAGCACGGAGAGCTACCGGCGCGCTTCCACATGGCCATGTGCCCCCAGGTGGAGGTGAACGCCATGGGAGGCCTTCCTACCAAGGTACATGAGCTTACCGACCCCAGATTGACCTGCCGGCACTTCACCGGTTGTCACAAGCCCTATCTGGTCGTCATTTTTCTGGGGGACGACGCCGATGCCAGACGCCGCCAGGCGCAGGAGCTACTGTCCTGGTCCGAAGGGTATGCGGTGCAGAAAACCGGACCCGTGGTCAAACTTACGTTTGCCGGGTGTAGCGAGGAAGTTGACCAAGACGACGGGATGCGACCGGATCCGCGACGTCTTCAGGAATTGCTGAAGAGCGGTGAGCTGATCAGGATCTTGGAATGACGGCACCTCCGGTGCCGTCATTCCTCCTGCGTGCCACGATTCGAGAACTCTGGTCGAAAGCTCTCGCCCTTGTCGTCGGATCCTGCTAACCGAGAGCCTCGAACTCACCGCGGTCTGGTTCCGGCCGCGTAAGCCAGTCCCAGCCCGCCCCTACGAAGCGCCCGAGGCAACCCAGGTCAGTCCGGCGCAAGGCCTTGCCCGATCCATTCTCCAGGTGAAAGGCAAGGAACAGGACGGTCAGCATGATGACTTTCACGTATAAGCACAGCACGATGTAACGCCTCCAGAGAAGCAACCCACCGAACACTCTTTCTGCCGTAGCCTCGCGGCTTGCAGCTGGCTTCCGCTCGGTCGCCATTACCGGTACGACAGCCCTGTGTAACAGGTGAGAGCAATTTGTATGCCGCCGCCCGCCACCGCTTGTTCAGAGCGCTCATCTCGACCCATCACCCACCGGACATGCGGCCCTTCTGGTGCAGGGATCCGGTTGCAGGACGCGGCAAGGGTTCGAAGATCTGACCCCCGATCTTGTGATTTGTATCACAGTTTCGGGACCATCGTGTGACAGGTGCAACATTTCGCCCGACAGCACCTGGGAGCGTGGGCACGTCAGCCTGGCTCGGCAAGCGGTGTCCTATGGGGCACGACAGCAGCTGCCCCGCCAGCCCCATGGTCAAGTGTGACCGACCCGGGAGAGGCAGCCGGGGCTGCTGAATCTCAACAGCGGGTGTGCAACTTCAACAGTTCCGATCCAGCCATTGCAGCTGGCGGTTGTGGTAGCTTCCCAGACTGAGCTGAGCCACCACACTGCCCACCAGAGCAAGGAACATGTCCCACTGAGTGTCCCAGACGTCCCCCTGGGTGCCGAGAAAGGCGTCCGCCGACTCGCCTCCCAGCACCGCAGCCCACCACTCCAGCATCTCGTAGAAAGCGCTGAAAGCCAGGCAGACGCAAACCACCAGGAAGAACAGCCACTTGCCCGGCACCAGCGGAGAACGCCGAAGCAGAATCTCGCGGGCCAGAATCGCCGGAATGAAGCCCTGTGCCAAGTGCCCAAGGCGGTCGTAGGGATTGCGCTCCAGACCCCAGCCGTCCTGCAGCCACTCGCCCAGTGGCACCAGGGCATAGGTATAGTGCGCGCCGAGAGCCAGGATCAACGCGTGCACGAGCAGCAGCCAGTAGAGCAGCGGTGTGAGTCGGAATCGACTGAAGGTCAGGACCAGTATGGGCGCACCGATGAGGATGGGCGCGACCTCAAGAAACCAGGTAATACGATCATGCGGCCCGATCCCGGAGACAACGACCGCCGAAAGAGCAATGATGAGCAGCAGCAAAGGCTGACGGTATGACAATTTGTTCTCCGAACCAAGGGTCATCTCGAAAGTGCCTTTTCGGCAAGTCGAATCCAGCGGCATCTGAGCCCGTTCTGCTGCTCACTCCCCGCCTCACCACTCACCACTCACCACTCACCACTCACCACTCACCACTCACTATTCACGCTTCACGCTTCACGCTTCACGTTTCACGAGTCACGAGTCACGAGTCACGCCTCCCCAACCCGTCTCCGCCGGTACTTCCGCAGCATCTCGTAGGCCAGGCACAACACGCCGAGCCAGGCAGCCGCCAGCCAGCCGATGACGCCATCGTAGCTGCCCACCAGCCAGCCCAACGGAGCCTCGGCACTGCGGTCCGTGAAATGTTTGGTCACCCGGATCACCATCACCCAACCTGCGTGTACGCCGATGCAGTAGGCGATATGGCCGCTGTCTCGGCGAACCAGCGCCAGCAGCACTCCAGCCACAAGAAGGGCAACGAAGGAATCCGCCATCACGCCGGGCTCGGCGAACCGCGCCAGGCCCTGGACCAGCGACGCAAGCCCGCTGGTCCAGGACAGCGCCTCCCAAGAGGCGGCCGCCGGTTTCACGAAGTGCAACGCGGCGTAGAAGAGGCTCGACCATATGATGGCCTGGGTGACCGAGTTTCGGCGGGCGACAGCCGCGTATAGACCGCCGCGAAACAGGGTCTCCTCGACAATCCCGATGAGCAATCCGCTGGCCAACCCCCGGGCGGCGATATGCAGGACCTCCGAGGACCACAGCACGGCCTCCGGCGCAGGAACCCGGACCTGGAGTGCCAGCAGCACCACGACAAGGGGCAACAGGGTGATCGTTCCCAACAGCCAGCCCGCCAGAAGCCGACTGATAAAAGGGCGCGCCGGAAGTCCGAAACCGAGAGCCTCCCTGGATGCCACACCCAGGTGAACGGCGAATATCGGCAAAGCGATGAGGCCTGTCACAAGAGCTGCACGGCTCACGACCCGGTGAAAAGGCAGCTCCACGACCGGGGAAAGCATCAGGTAGAGCGGATAGCTGAGCAGAGCGCCCAAGACCAGCGCCCCGACGACGTAAAGCAGCGCTGAGGTCAGCGTCCTCACGACCGCCTGGCGCCAGGTGTCCGGCAGACGCTAACGGGACCTCCGCCGTCGGCTTCGGGAAAAGGTGTTCGAACGAACTCCGTAGGACATTCCAGCTGTCCGGCAACACGGGGGATCAGCCCCCGCTGGTGGCGCGGGCCTTGGAATCGAAATCTACGGCATAGGGCTTTCCGAGCGCAAGCAGCCGGGTGAAGTCAGCTGCCGGCCGCGGGCGACTGAACAGAAAACCCTGCGCCTGCTCGCACTGCGCATTGCGGAGGAACTTGAGCTGTTCCTTGGTCTCGACGCCCTCCGCCACCACGGACATGCCCAGGCTGTGGCCGAGCACAATCCCCGAGGTCACGATGGCCGCATCCCGTGTGTCAACGGTCAGATTACGCACAAAAGAACGATCGATCTTAAGCGTGCTTACAGGAAACTGCTTCAGGTAGCGCATGGAGGAGTAACCCGTGCCGAAGTTGTCTATGGCCACGCTGACCCCGAGCTCACGAACCCGTTGCAGAGTGACCATGGTCCTCTCCAGATCCTCCATGGCAGTTCCCTCTGTCACCTCGAGCACCAGTCGCCCGGGATCCACGCCCGACCTCTTCAGCACGTTGCCAAGCATCTTCACCAGATTGTAGCGGCGGAACTGCACGGGCGAGATATTCACCGAAACCTTGATGGGCGGCAGCCCCTGCTGCGTCCACTCCAAGAGCTGTCGGCAGGCGGTTGTCAGCACCCAAGCACCAATCTCGGTAATCAGGCCCGTCTCCTCGGCCAAGGGAACGAACTCGTCCGGTTCAACCCACTCGTGCTTGGGGTCCGGCCATCGCAGCAGAGCCTCGGCGCCCACGATTCTGCCGCTGATCAGCTCCACCTTCGGCTGATAGTGAAGCTGAAACTCGCGGTTCTCGATGGCGTGGTGCAGTCTGTACTCCAGCTCTGAACGGCGCACCGCTTCGGCGTTGAGCGCCTGGGAGAAGAAGCGGTAGTCGGCCTTGCCCTGGGCTTTCGCGTGGTACATGGCTGAGTCTGCGTTCTTCAGGAGTTCCTCCACGGACCCGATGCCGCCCGTCGCGAATGCGATGCCAATGCTTCCGGTAACGAACACTTCCATGCCTTCGATGACCATGGGCTCGGAAATCGCGGAGAGGATTTTGTTGGCGATGGACGTAACCGTGGCAACGGCGAGCTGGTCCTTGACCAGGTAGGGAATGACGACCACGAACTCGTCGCCGCCCAGACGGGCCACGGTGTCCTCGGATCGTACCGCATGCTGGAGACGTTTCGCGGTCTCCTGCAGCAGTTTGTCCCCGGCGGCGTGGCCCAGAGAGTCGTTCACGCCCTTGAAGCGGTCCAGGTCGAGAAACATGACGGCCACGTAGCCGCCGAGGCGGTCGGCCCGTGCAAGCGCCTGCTGGAGACGGTCGGTCAGGAGCTGTCGGTTCGGAAGTCCCGTCAGGTTGTCAAAATGGGCCTGGAAGTAGAGGCGCTCCTCCCACGCCGCGTTGGACAGCGCCACACCCACGTGGTGCGCGAAGTCCCGGGCCTGGGCCAGGTCCGCCTTGGACAGCTCCCGCTTCTCCCGATAGCCGAGGGAGATCAGCGCCGCAAGCGAGCCCTTGATCGCTATGGGCAGGGCCAGTATCAGCCGCGCCCCCATGTTCACCGGAGCCGCGAGGTAATGGGGAATACCCCGGATGCCGGTGCTCATCACGTGCGTGGGGTGGCTCAGCAAGGCGCGGATGTCGGACGGGGCCAGCTCGAAGTCGTGCACGGCAGTCGGCTCTCCCGCCCCCTCCGGTAAGGCGTAGGTCCGACCTGTCGCGCCCTCTGCCTCACGACTCTCCACCAGGGTCATGCACACCAGATCGCAGGGCACGACATCGGACATGCGGGTCAGCACGATTCGCAGTATGTCCTCAAGCTTGACGGTGGAGAGAATTCGCCGGTCGATGTCGGCCATCGTCGTGAGGACGTGAAACTGCCGATTCAACTGCGACGCCATGCTGTTGAAGGAGGCGGCCAGGCTCTCGAACTCGTCGCCGCTCTTGACCTCCACCTGATGGTCGAAGTCCTTCTCGGCCAGGCGGCGGGTACCATCCATCAGGCTCTCGAGCGGTACCAGGCTGCGCCGGATCTGGAACACACTCAGGAATGCCACGATCAGAATCAGGAGAATCGATGCCTGTACGAACACCGACCCGAAACCGGCCAGGGAAGGCCAGGTCGTAGAAGCGGTCTCGCTCACAACCACGGTCCACTCACCCAGCATTCGAGCGTCTTGGAGGGACTTGCGCGAAGCGTAGGAAAGGTACTCCGTGCCGTCGAGCTGCCAGCGGGACCAACCGGGTTCACCAGCAGTGTTGCCCGATTGCAGCGTGGCCAGCGCCGCACCCATGGCGGGCGTGGAACAGTAGAGCACGACGTTACCCTGGCCCAGGACACAGACGTGCACGCCCTCCGCAAGCGATCCCGCGTCCGGCCAGAGATATCCCGGGTCAACACGACCGAGCAGCAGCTCACTGCCACGGGCGTCGCTCCGCAGCGCCCGGACCATGGTCAAGCTGGCAACCGTCCCTTCGAGATCCACGACTAGCGCTGTTTTGCCGCCCCGGATATGCGCGCTCTGTTCCGCTGACAGAGCAGGCAGGAGTCTGTCCTCACCGTCCACGCTGCGCCCAAGGCTCTCCTCCCGGAGGCGCGCGACCGACTCGAACTGCCCCTCGAACGATGCCTCAAGCCGCCCCATGTTCTCCTCGCTCACGTACCCGAAGGCGGCCAGCTCCCTTTCCAAGCCCGTCAGCCGCCCAAGCAGCGCCGTGGAATACGCATTGTTTGCCTGTCGCAGCACCGATTCATTCAACTCGCGGTAAAGGTTCACGACCTGGGGAATGGCCAGGATGGCGAAGGCGGTTACCGGAACAAAGGCCGAGATAATGAAGAACACAAGGATTCGTCGACCGACCTTGCTGCGCAGGAATGTGAAGCCGACTTGCACCGAACGGGTCCCCTGCCAGTCGTTGTCCGTCAGCCTGCTGCCGCCCGCAAGGGAGCGTCAGTCGTGGGTGTTGGCGACAGAGAACATCTCGAGCGGTCGCCGTCGTTTCGGGAAGTACAGGCGGCGCAACGTTCTCGTCGCGCGAAGCCATTCGGAGACAGTGTCGGTATCAACGGGCGGAAGCCTCGCCGGCCAGGGTAGCGCCAATGCTTCATATCGTCAGTCGCTCAGTGCATTCGGCCGCCTTGTTGCTCACCCATTCGGCATCCACGGGTAGCAAGCTGCCGCGGCTGGCCCATTCCGACCCGGCGTCCCTGGCAACAGGCCGCACGCAAAGCTGCAGAGAGCTGCATATCGATCGTTGTATCGGCACGTCCGGCGCCGCCTTGACTGGCGTGTCCGCCGTTCGCGGCCGGAGCGGCTAGCCGGAGCGCGGGGAGGTGCCGCCCGTCATGCCCCGTGATCGCCGGTGCGCAGGGGCCGGATCTCCGCTCCGGGCACCTGATCCGACTGTGAACGCCGCAGCACCTTCTCCTCGAACTCCGGTGCGGGCAGGGGCTTGCTGAGATAGTACCCTTGCATCAGGTCGCACCCTTGAGCCTGAAGAAATGCCTGCTGCTCGCTGGTCTCGACACCCTCCGCGACCACTGTCAGCCGGAGGCTCTTGGCCAGGGCGATAATGGCTGTCGTAATCACCGCATCGTCCGAATCAGAGCCGATATCACTCACGAACGAGCGGTCCACTTTCAAGGTGTCGATGGGGAAACGCTTCAGGTAGCTGAGGGAGGAGTAGCCCGTCCCAAAGTCGTCAATAGCCACCCTGATGCCTTTGTCCTTCAATTCCTGCAGGACCGGCGTCACCGCCTCGGCGCTTTTCATGATGACGCTTTCGGTTATCTCTAGCTCAATCCGGCTGGAGGGCAGACCGGTTTCCTCGAGAACGGCCGACACCTTGTCCACCAGGTTCTTCTCCTGCAGCTGTCGCCCGGACACATTCACGGCGACGCTCAGCTCGTCGAAACCCTCTCTTCGCCACGCCTGAAGCTGCATACAGGCTTGGCGCAACACCCATTCGCCAAGAGGGGCAATCAAGCCTGTCTCTTCCGCGATGGGAATGAAGTCCAAGGGCGGCACCAGCCCGCGCACGGGATGCTGCCAGCGCACGAGCGCCTCCATAGCGACAATTCTGCCCGTCATGGTGTCGGCCTGAGGCTGGTAGTAGACAACCAACTCGTTCCGTTCGAGCGCTCGCCGAAGGTCCCTCTCCAGCTCGAGCTGCTTGGCAACGGCAAGCTCCATGCCGAACTCGTAGAACGAATAGCCTTCTCCCTGCTCCTTGGCACGAAACATGGCCGTGTCTGCACGCTTGATCAGGGTCGGCACGTCTGTGCCATCCACCGGGTACAGAGATATGCCGATACTGGTGCTGACGAATACCTCCTGGTTCATGAGCACGAACGGCTCGGCTAACGCGTGACGGATCTTCTCGGCCAGGACGGCAACAGCCTCGGGCGAATGCATGCCGTCCACTATGACCGTGAACTCATCGCCACCCAGCCTGGCCACCAGGTCTCCCTCACGAACGCACCCGGACACCCGCTGCGCAGCCGCCTTCAGAAGCGTGTCGCCGGCGTCGTGCCCCAGCGTGTCGTTGACGAGCTTGAAGCGATCCAGGTCCAGCAGCAGAAGGGCGATCATCTCCCCCCTGGTGAAAGGCCGCGATATCAGCTGCTCGAACTGTTTCCTGAACATGGCGCGGTTGGGCAGACCAGTCAGCGAATCCTGGTAGGCGAGCTGTTGCACGTCCTTCTGCGCCCGACCTGCAACCACCAGGCGCAAAACCCTCTGACGCAGCAGGGCAAAGTGAACCGGTTTGGGTATGTAATCCGTGGCCCCCGCGCCAAATGCACGCTCGATGGAGCTTTCCTCGTCCAGCGCGGTGATGATTAGCACGGGGGGATGTACGGTATCGGGCAGCTCGTGAATGTGGGTGCAGGCGGTAAAGCCATCCATGACGGGCATCACAGCGTCCATGAGCACCAGGTCGGGCATTTCCTGCTGGCAGGCAGCAAGGGCTTGCGCCCCATCACCCGCCTCGCTGATCCGGTAGCCATCCGCCTCCAGCACTTTTCGGAGGGCAAAACGCATGCCCCGGTCATCATCCACCACCAGGATGTGACCTCTCTCCTCCGGTACCTCAGTCCGCTCTTCCGTCACGGACCAGGTCTCGCCCTGCAACGCTTCCTTTACCTGCTCGTACTCGGCGTCCAGGGTATGCAGCAGCTCCTCAGCTCCGTCCAGGACGCCCGAACGCCCCATCTCCTCCAGCTGAAAACAGATTTCGCCCAGGCGAGTAGCCCCAAGGTTCCTGGCACTCCCTTTGATGGTGTGCGCGGACTCTGCCACCCATTGCTGATCGCGCTCCCAAACGGCGTCCCGTAGAGATGCCAGATGCTCCGGCGTGTCCTCGAGAAACACGGAAATCAGTCTCGGGAACGCCTCTCCCACGTCTTCCTGCAGCTCACGCAGGACGTTCCCGTCCAGAGCCTCTCCCTCCGAAACCGGGTCTGACTCAGCCGCCGGCACCGCAATTGCGGCTGGCTCCTGGGTTTCCAGCCCGGCACTGTCATCCGCCTGGCACAGCCAGTGCTCCAGTACCTTGCGTAAGCTATCCAGCCTGATCGGCTTGGGCAGATAGTCATCCATGCCGGCCGCAAAGCACCGGTCGCTGTCTCCTTCCCGCACATCTGCGGTCATGGCAACGATCGGCGTCTTCGATTTCGTTCCGCGCAAGGCCCGAATGCGGCCCGTCGCCTCGTAGCCGTCCATCTCTGGCATGTGGCAGTCCATGAGCACCAGATCGAATTGCTGGCGCACGTGGGCCTCGACTGCCTCCAGTCCGCTGGCCACAACCTCGACCTTGCAACCCAGTCGCTCCAGCATCCCGATGGCCACCTGCTGGTTGGCGCGATTATCCTCCACGACCAGGATCTGCTTGCCCTGGGGCAGCAGTTCGGTGGTGGACCGGGTCGTTTCAGGGGGTGTGCTCACCCCCCGGCCTCTCACGATCTCGGCGATGCAGTCATAGAGCTGGGATGCCCGCACGGGTTTTGTGATGACGTGGGAAACCCCTTCGGGCAGCGCTCCGTTGAAACGCACGTCACCCTGGTCGGTCATGAGGATGACCTTCACAGCGCCAATGGAAGGCTCGCGAGCCACTCGACGCGCGATTTCCACTCCGGGCATGCCTCGCATCTCTCCCGCGACGACGGCAAGGTCGTAGGATGTTGCACGCGCGGCAGCGCTGCGCAGGGTCTGCAGAGCCTGCGACCCGTCCGCCACGGTTTCGTGCTTCATCCCCCAACCGCTCAAAGTCTGCGCCAGGAACGCACGACTGATGTGGCTGTCGTCGACAATCAACACCCGCAGGCCGGACACCTCGTTCGTATCGGAATAGTCAAGTCTCGACGCAACCTGGGTGCCCCGTTTCAAGGGCACCGTGAACCAGAACTCGCTGCC
>JASJBY010000058.1 GCA_030066245.1 Gammaproteobacteria bacterium | reverse complement strand
GGCGCATGCCGTGGCTGGTTATCGCTGGGCTTCTCGCCGGCTGCGAGACCATGGGCTATTACGCTCAGTCTATCGATGGGCACCTGCGGCTGATGCACGACCAGGAGCCCGTCAGCGAGCTGGTGGACGCGGAGGACACGCCGCCTGAGCTGCGCGAACGACTGCTGCTGGTGGGAAAGATCAGAGATTTCGCCACCCGGGAACTGGGTCTGCCCGATAACAACAGCTATCGGAGCTACGTGGACATCGGTCGGTCCCATGTGGTGTGGGCCGTGGTTGCCGCCCCCGAGCTGTCTCTCGAGGCCAAGACCTGGTGTTTTCTTTTCGCCGGCTGCGTCAGCTATCGCGGCTACTTTTCCCAAACGTCGGCCGAGGCATACGGCGACAAACTGGCTCAGCAGGGATATGACGTTTACGTAGGTGGCGTGCCGGCTTATTCCACCCTCGGCTGGTTCGACGACCCGCTGCCCAGCAGTGTGGTCTACTGGCCCGAGCCCCGCCTGGCCGGCCTGATTTTCCATGAGCTGGCCCATCAGGTGGTGTACGTGAAGGACGATTCCGGCTTCAACGAGGCCTTCGCGGTGACCGTGGAGCGCGAGGGCGTGCGACGCTGGCTGACGGCTCAGGGCGGCGCGGGCATGAAGGCGGCCAGAGAACGGTCTGAGCGTTTCCAGGACGACTTTCTGGACCTGGTGTTCGCGACCCGCGGGCAGCTCCGGGACGTGTATGACTCGCCCCGGAGCGACCCAGAGAAACGCCGCGAGAAGGCGCGAATTTTCGCCGAGATGCGCTCGCGCTACGCGCAGATGAAAGCCGGCTGGGAAGGTGATAATCGCTATGATCGCTGGTTTGCCGCCGGCCTCAACAATGCGCGCGTGGCTTCGGTGGCGACCTACCACGACCTGGTGCCCGGCTTCGAGGCCCTGCTCGCGCGCCATCAGGGCCGGATGGCGTCATTCTATGCCGAGGTGGCGGAATGGGCCGAGCTGCCCCGCGAGGACCGCCGCCGGCGGTTGGCGAGCGCGGCACATCTGGGCAGGGCCAAAGCAGAAGAGGTGGTCTCGCTCGAGGGTGCCGGTGCCGGGGACCCGCGACCTCGGCTGCCGCTGAAAGCGGCCGTGACGGGGCGATGAGCCGATCGCTGCGCAGGTGCGGGGAAGATTGCCGGAGATGAGCTGTGTCTAACATTCTGATTGCGGGCTGCGGCGACGTGGGCGGCCTCCTGGGTTCGCGTCTGGTGCGCAACGGGCACACCGTCTGGGGTTTACGCCGCCAGACCCGACTTCTGCCCCCGGCACTGCAGCCCATCGCGGCAGATCTGGCGTGCCCGTCGGACCTGGCAGCGCTGCCCAAGGGGCTCCAGGTCGTGGTCTATACGGCCGCCGCAGCCGAGTTCAGCGAGGCTGGCTATCGGACAGCCTACCTGGACGGGGTGCAGAATCTGCTCCAGGCTCTGCAGGCACGGGCGCAGCCCGTGAGCCGCTTCCTGTTCGTGTCCAGTACCGGTGTATACGGGCAGACGGATGGGGAGTGGGTGGATGAGCGCTCGCCCGCTCAGCCCGGCAGTTTTTCAGGTCGAATCCTGCTCCAGGCCGAGCAGGCGGTGCTGGCGAGCGAGCATGTGGGGACAGTGGTCCGCTTCGGCGGCATCTACGGGCCTGGGCGCCGGCGTCTAATGGACGGCGTACGTCGGGGTGACGGCTGCACGGACAGGCCCCCGGTCTACACCAACCGGATTCACCGGGACGACTGTGCGGCGGTGCTGGAGCACCTCATGGCGCTGGCGCAGCCCGCGGATGTGTATATCGGGGTGGACAGCTGTCCGGCGCCTCAATGCGAAGTCATGGACTGGCTGGCCGCGCAGCTTGGCGTAGCGCCACCCCCACGCATCTCTGCGGATCCGAATCGCTCGCCGCAACGCGCCAACAAACGTTGCCGGAACGACCGCCTCGTGGCGAGCGGCTATGCGTTCAGGTATCCAAGCTACCGAGAAGGCTACACGGCGCTGTTGCGCGACGCCGGGATGTGAAAGTATGCTTTTGAGCAGTGACTAGCGATCGGTGATTAGTGACCGGTGACTGGTGACGACCGAGTGAGCTCGGGGGCTGCCGGAGGACGTTTGTCCCTACCCTGCTACCGGTTTTGAGTCGAGACGGGGCCGGCATTCCCATCCATGTGGTTCCAAGAAACGTTAATCGTTCGCACCGCTGGGCGCGGCACCTATGACTTGAGCGAGCAGGTGGCGGGGGTGGTGATCCGCTCCGCGGTGCAAACCGGGCTCTGCCACATCTTCGTCCAGCACACCAGCGCTTCACTGATGCTGTGCGAGAATGCCGACCCCACTGTGCGGCGGGATCTGGAAGCATTCCTGTCCCGTCTCATCCCCGACGGCGATCCGGTCTTCCGACATACGGCGGAGGGACCAGACGACATGCCAGCGCATGTACGCACGGTGCTTACCCACAGCAGCCTCACCGTCCCGGTGGCGGGGGGAAGCTGTTCGCTGGGTGTTTGGCAGGGCATTTATCTCTGGGAGCACCGCCGGGCTCCCCATCAACGGTGCGTCAGCGTGACGGTGAACGGTGAGTGACCTGGCGACGCCGGTCGGCGGGGTTTTCCATGCCCGGCCCGTGTTGGTCACCGGCTGCTCCTCCGGGATCGGGCGGCATGTTGTGGACGGGCTGAGAGGGCGGGGCTATCGGGTGTTCGCGACGGCCCGCAAGCCCGAGAGCGTGGCCGCGCTTGCGGCTGCAGGACACGAGGCGCTGCAGCTCGATGTGACGGATTCGGATTCCATTGCGGCTGCCGTCGCCGAGGTGCTGGAGCGCTGTCAAGGCCGCCTCTATGCGCTATTCAATAATGCCGGGTACGGCCAGCCCGGGGCCGTGGAGGATCTGAAACGAGAGGCGCTGCGCGAGCAGTTCGAGACCAATTTATTCGGCGCCCATGAGCTGATCCGTCGCGTTCTGCCGGTGATGCGTGCCCAGGGATACGGGCGGATCATCCAGAACAGCTCTGTGCTTGGCTTCGTGGCGCTGAAGTATCGTGGCGCTTACATCGCCAGCAAGTTCGCCCTGGAGGGACTCAGCGATACGCTGCGTCTGGAACTCGCGGGTACTGGCATTCACGTGGCCCTCATCGAGCCGGGGCCTATCGAGAGTCGTTTTCGCCAGAATGCCTATGCCGCGTTCAAGCGTCACGTGGACACCGAGTCCAGTGTCCACCGTCACACCTACGCCGCGCTGGAGCAACGGCTGTTGACGGAGGGGCCCGCGGTGCCTTTCACGCTGCCGCCTGGAGCCGTCCTGCGGACGCTGCTGCATGCCCTGGAGAGCCCGCGACCGAGAGTGCGCTATCACGTCACGTTCCCTACCTACCTTTTCGCCTTCCTCAAGCGTACCCTGAGTCATCGCTTGTTGGACCGGGTGCTTCTCAGGGTGGGCGCTTAGCCAGGTCGTGTCCGCGCTGAATGGCAGGCCTGGATGCCGCCCGGCGCTGGTCTTGGATGGGACGCGGGGCTAAACTTAACCAGATCGGCCATTGCGAACAGCGGGTTATGCGGGGTATGCGCGAGACAACACCTCCCTCAAAAGTTGCGCACATGACGTTGGCACTGCGACCGCCCGAAGCGCCCGCTCCCCGAACCAATGCGGACTGCGCGCCACCGTCTCAAAGCACTCGGCGTCGGAGCAGCCCGCGTGCCGCTACGGTGGTCATCATCGATGACCAGTCCACGGGCCGAAAGATTCTGGAGAAACTGGTGCGCACCATAGAACGCGGCTTGGTGGTGGATAGCTACGCAGAGCCAGGGGCGGCCCTGGAGCGCGTCAAGGCGGAGACGCCCGATCTGGTGCTCACAGACTACAAGATGCCGGGCCTGGATGGAGTCGAGTTCACGCGCCGCTTTCGCCAGGTGCCGGGATGTGCGGACGTTCCGCTCATCATGGTTACCGTCGTCGACGACCGGCGGATTCGATACGAGGCGCTGGAAGCCGGCGCCACGGATTTTCTGACCCGGCCTATTGACCACTACGAATGCCGCGCACGCTGCCGCAACCTGCTGACGCTCCGCAAGCAGCAGAAGATCATCAAGGACAGGGCCAGATGGCTGGAGCAGCAGGTCGCCGTCGCAACCAGCCAGATCCGCACGAGGGAGCAGGAGACCTTGCTGCGGCTGGCCAAGGCAGGCGAGTACAGAGACCAGGAGACCGGCAACCATGTACTGCGCATGGCCCGGTACTCGCGGCTGCTTGCCGAGCAGCTCGGCCTGCAAGAGTCCGCATGCAGGGACATCGAGCTTGCCGCCCCCATGCATGACATCGGCAAGATCGGGATACCAGACGAGATTCTTCTCAAGCGGGGCAGGCTCACCAAAGCCGAATTCGAGGTCATCAAAGCCCATCCGCGGATTGGCTACGAGATTCTGAAGGACAGCCCCTCGAAGTATCTCCAGCTGGGGGCAGTCATTGCCTACGGTCATCACGAGAAGTTTGACGGAACGGGCTACCCTCAGGGGCTGTCGGGCGAGCAGATAGCGATGGCTGCCCGCATCGTTGCCGTGGCGGACGTGTATGATGCCTTGACCTCGACGCGTCCCTACAAGCAAGCCTGGACTTCGGCGCGGGCGCAGCGGTATGTCCGGGAGCAGGAGGGACGGCACTTCTGCCCGGCATGTGTGGCGGCTTTTCAGGCGCGTTTGGACCAGATCCAGGAGATCCAGAAGGAGCTCAAGGATCCTCCCGGTAAGACGAATTGAACCACCCCGAGGGCCGTCGGGCGTCGGTTCCGCAGAGTGCGACTGGCAGTGTCTTTGAACAAGGATTTGTGGCGTGACAAACGGACGTGAATCGGCGCGTGACCTCAACGACGGCCTTGCAACGGTCGACGCCGAACTGCGTCCAGCGGGCGTGGGGGCTTTTTTGCGCTGGTTGAAGGGACGTCTCGCCGGCCGCCCTGACAGCGAGCATGAGCAGGCGCTCATCCGCGTCGTTATCGGCTTGATTGTCTTCGGCTATTTCCTTTTTGCCGCAAGCCAGACCGATTTCCAGAATCCTGAGTCCCTGCGTGCCGTGCTGATCAGCGGCGCCTTCCTGGCTTTTGCTCTGGTGCTCTTCGCCAGCATCGTCATCAAGCCCGAGCGGGCCGTGGTGCGCCGGCTGCTGGGCATGGTCGGGGATTTGGGGGCTACATCCTACTGCATGTGGGCCTCAGGAGAAGTAGGTGCTCCACTGGTGGGCGTATACCTGTGGGTCACGATGGGCAACGGCTTTCGCTACGGAGTGCGTTATCTGTTCGCGGCCAACTTGCTCAGCATTACCGGATTCCTGGGAGTCATACTGCTCAACGATTTCTGGGCGAATCACGCGGTATTCAGTGCAAGTATTCTTATCGTGCTCGCGGTGATCCCCTTATACATGGCCTCCCTGCTGCGCAAGCTGAACGATGCCATCCACCGGGCGAATGAGGCGAGCAACGCCAAGTCGAGATTCCTGGCCAACATGAGCCATGAGCTGCGGACGCCGCTCAACGGGGTGATCGGAATGAGCGATCTGCTCATGGACACAGAGCTGAACGCCGAGCAGCGTGACGTGGCCCGGACCATCACCGCCTCTGCTCGCACACTGTTGGACTTGATCGAGAACATCCTGGACATTTCCAAGATCGAGGCCGGCAAGCTTACCCTGGAGCACATCGATTTCGACCTGCATCGACTGGTCAATCACACCGCCATGATTTTCGAGCCACAGGCTCAGAAAAAAGGCATCAGGCTCGCGACCCGCATTTCACCCGAGACGCCGTTCCTGTTGCGGGGTGACCCCATTCATGTTCGCCAGGTCATCATCAACCTGGTGAGCAACGCTATCAAGTTCACCCATGAAGGGCGGATCGACATCTGTGTTGCTCCGGTGGAAGCAGACGAAACGGGGTGCCGGGTGCGATTCGAGGTCGCCGACACGGGCATCGGCATCAGCGAGCAGGCACAGGCGCGGATTTTCGAGAGCTTTACCCAGGCGGACACGTCCACCAACCGGCGCTTCGGCGGAACGGGCCTTGGGACCACCATCGCCAAGCAGCTGGTCGAGTTGATGGGAGGGAGGATCGGCCTGCGCAGCGTCGACGGGAAGGGCTCTACCTTCTGGTTTGAAGTGCCCTTCGCGCGACAGGAGCCTGCGGCGCAGGAAAGCCAAGACACCCCGGCGCTCGCAGACACCAGGGCCCTTGTAGTAGCCGACCACAATCTTGCGGCGGGCGTACGGGATTACCTGAGAACCTGGCAAGTGGAGGCGGATGCGGTGGACACGTCGGCGCACGCTTTTGCCTCGCTGGTCAAAGCGGTGGAGCGCCGCAAACCTTACCACCTGGTGTTGGTAGAGCGGCGCGCTCTTGATTTGAACACGGACGAGTTTATCAAGGCGGTGCGTTCAGACCGCACCCTGAAGCAACTGTCGCTGATTCTTCTCGAGCCTGAGGTGGACCACAGACTCGAGGAGACGGCACTGGCCGCCGGATACTCGTCGGTTGTCCGCATACCCCTCGACAAGACGCTTTTCTTCAACGCCCTGCACGCTGCGCGCACCGAGCATGAGCCGGGAGAAAATGTCGTTTCTCTGGCCGAGCACTACCGTCAGCGCAGTGCAGCTGAGCACCTGAGTATCCTGGTTGCCGAGGACAACCTAACCAACCAGAAGGTGCTGAAGAGCATACTCGAAAGGGCCGGTCACACGGTGCAGCTGGTGGGCGATGGCGAGGCCGCCCTGGATGCGCTGGAGAGCCGAGGGAAAACACCGGACTTGGTGATCCTGGACATGAACATGCCCGGACTCGGTGGTCTGGACGTGCTGAAGATGTTTCGCTTCATGGACACGGGAGCGCGGGTGCCTGTTATCATGCTGACGGCGGATGCAACTCGCGAGGCCATGGATGCTTGCAATGACGCAGGTGCCAATGCTTACTTGACCAAACCCGTCGACGCGCGGCGCCTGCTGGACACGGTGGGCAGGCTGGCCGGCGCCGCCGTAGCCTCGAAGCGCGGCCGCACTGACCGGAGCGGCACGCACTCTGCGTCCACGCTATCTCGAGCGCCCGTGCACGTGGATGAGCTCGCACTGGAGAAGCTGCATCAGTTGGGGGCCGGCACAGCGTTTATCAAGGAACTGGTGGAAGGTTTCGCGAGGGATGGCGAGCGGATTATGGCCGAACTGGAGGCCGCAGCAACAGCGCAGGACTATCCACGATTTCGGGATGCGGTGCATGGTCTGAAAGGGAGCGCCGGTGAGCTGGGCGGGGCCCATCTGGTTGAGCTGTGCCTGAGAGCGGAGAGACTGAAGCCGTATCAGGTGGGTACACCGGAGTTTGCGTCCTTGACGGCCGAGATAAAGACCAGCTTCGACGGCACCTGCGTCGCCCTGACCCGGTACGCCGGGCGCCAGCGAGACGCCATGACCTGAGCCTGTGTCTGCCCGCTCCGTTTTGAAGGGACCCGCTACCCGACCAGGCACTTGCTCCCTGCAGTCGCTTTGGCGACGCCGGTTTCAACTTTTGCAGCAGCGGCGCGCCCTTTGCGTGCCCACGAGTCCAAGCCATCCGTGGCATGCCGCCGCGCACAGACGCGTATCTCATGGACACGGGCCTGTGATGCGACGCTGATAGGCTGCGTGTCGGTCGTCAATCCGGCGCGCAGCAGTCACCGGGAAAGGCGCCGGGTGCGCCTCGCCATGTGGATTGCGCAGGAAAGCGCTCGGGTGAGACCCTCAGGCCACGCTAGCGGTTTTCACCGTCTGCCGGCTGACGAGACGCTCCATCATCTTCAAATCCCTGCGCGAGAGCCTGAGCGCAGCCTCAACCCAGATCTCCGTGACCCGCATCAGTTCTTCATAGGTGATCGGCTCCACCACTCGAGTGGCTTCTCGCAGGGCATGAAAGCCGTTCCATGAACGGTTCTCGCGCCTGATGTATTCGTACACGGCCATCTCGCCCTGACCGTCGTCTGCGAGGACGTCAACCACGCCCATGTCGTAAAGCTCCTCGGCTGCATACAGTTTTCCGCTGAGTATCATGCGTTGCGCCTGCGCGCCCCCGATCTTGCGGGACAGCATGCTGTACGCCCCCATGCCTGGGAACAGGTTGAACAGCACCTCTGGCAAACCGAGTCTGGCGCTGCGTTCCGCGATGAGCACGTTACTGGAGAGCGCCGCCTCGAAGCCGCCACCCAACGCATCGCCCTGCACCAGCGACACTGTCGTCAGCTCGCGCCCCAGGTTGATGATATTGGAGTAAAGCACCTCGATGCAGGCCTTCGCATACCGAAGAAGGCCGCCACGGTCTCCAGCGATAATGAGCTGCCGGAACAGCTCAAGGTCACCGCCAAGGTTGAACACACCGTCAACGTCCGAAGCCAGCACCAGGTAGCGAATGGCAGGTCCGCTGGGGTTGTCGAACATGCGCGTGACATCTTCCTGGAAGTCCCGGATGTCATGCAGCAGTCGGGGACTGAAGCACGGTCGCGCAGCCGGACGCATGTAATACCACATGACTTCGTGCTGCGCATCGTAGTGGGGTGTCAGCTGCGCGTACTGCGAGTGGCCGATGTGAGCAACAGGTGCCGAGGCGTTAGCAGTTGTCGAAGCGATCATCAAAGTCTCCTTTGGGTCGATGAGGTCATGGATGAGAGTAACCAAGACCGCCGCGGTAACCTTATTCGGGCCCTTTCCCTGTTCACCTCTGTTGCGTGCACCGATGCCCTATCGGGAACAGCCGGTGCCGGGACTCTTCGGTCCAAAGGCGGTGGTCGCCGTGAGAAAAGTGGTTGGAGTTTGCGTGGGTCTTCAGGGGGAATGGTCCCGGAATGTGGCATGTCCTTTATGAAAAGCCCCGTTAGAGAATCCCTTTTCCCCAGTTCCTGTAAGCCTAGTGCACTCCCTGAGTAGGTGCGCACGGAAAATCTTAAACTATAACTCGATACTTCTTTTATCGCTTTGATCTGAATCATTTCTGCGCTGGACCTGCAAGGCGGCGCTGGCTCTCAGTACTGGATTTCCATTGAATCCATGAGATGCCGCATGCGCTCCAGGCGCTGAATAGGCTCGGTGAGCTGAAGCAGATACTGCTTCTGTGCCAGACTCAACGGTAGCAATTCGGCAAGCCTGCAGCCGACCCAGGTGGCATCCGAGTACTTCATGCTTACCGGTGCGTAAATGTGGGGCAGTTGCTTGATAAGCTGCCGGAGAAAGTCGGCGATAGGCAGGTACTCGGCTGGTAGCTCGGTCTTGGTCTCGTTGGGCAGCAACTCGACCCTGGCCTCTGTCAGTTGATTGGCGTGAACCTTGGTAGACTGGATGCGGAAACGCTGTTTGCCGACAACGGTGATTCCGAGTATCCCATCATGCCGCTGGTGCCAGTCGGCGATCGCTACCAGTGTGCCGACTTCGTAGGTCTTTGCTGCTTCACCTACCTCGCTGCCGCTCCTGATCAGCGATATACCAAATCCGGTGCCGCTGCGCAGGCACTCGCTGATCATGTCCGTGTATCGGGGCTCGAAGATGCGCAGTGGCAGCGGCCCCTCCGGAAATAGCACGGTGTTCAGGGGTAGCAGTGGGATTGCCAGTTCAGTCACCGGCTTCGGAGCCCCAGGGTCGCACCAGGTGCTGCTCCACGCCGAGATGGTCCAGGATTCGCGCAACGACGAAGTCCACGAGATCCTGCACCGTCCTCGGGCTATGGTAGAAGCCAGGGTTCGGCGGCATGATCACGACGCCGAGCCGGGCCAGACGCAGCATATTCTCCAGGTGCAGCACGGAGAAGGGCATTTCCCTTGGCACCAGAATCAGCTGGCGGTGTTCCTTCAACACCACATCGGCAGCCCTCTCAATCAGATTGCGGCTGGCGCCACCTGCAATGGACGCCAGGGTGCCACTGGTACACGGACACACAACCATGGACCTCGGAACCGACGACCCGCTGGCCACTGGCGCTGACCATTCCTCCTTTCCGTAGACGTGCAGTTGACCGGGTCGAGCCTGGTAGCGTTGTTCGAGAATCGCCTTGATCTCCGCCGGTCGGTTCGGAAGCTTTAAATCTGTCTCTTCGGCCAGCACCATGCGCGCCGGCGAGGAAACCATCAAATACACGGTTTCCTCGGCAAGCAGCAGCATTTCGAGCAGGCGCAGGCCGTACGGCATGCCAGATGCGCCGGTCATGGCCAGAGCGAGTGCCCGTTCAGGCATGGCGGCTTTCCAGTCGGTCGATCAGCTTGCGGTGGATGTCTCCGAATGCGCCGTTGCTCATAATCAGCACGTGGTCTCCCGGGTGGGCTTTTTCGTCAACCCGCGCAACGATATCCTCCAGCGTTGAATAGACCCGCACCCTGTCCCCCAAGGCGCGCACCGATTCAGCGAGACTCCAGTCGAGCTCTGGTGGCTCGAGCAGGATGGCCATGTCCGCTTGCCGCAGCGATTCGGCCAAAGCGTCTTTGTGCACCCCCATACGCATGGTGTTGGAACGCGGTTCCAGGATGGCGATAATACGCGCCCGCCCCACCTTGTTGCGCAGTCCCTCAAGGGTGTGACGGATGGCCGTGGGGTGATGGGCGAAATCGTCGTAGACCGTGATGCCGTTTATGGCGGCACGCTGCTCCAGTCGGCGTTTGACGTTGCGATACCGCCCGAGAGCGCCGCATGCCGTGGCCTCGTCGACACCGGCGTGGGCGGCGGCTGCGACGGCGGCCAGGGCATTGTTGACGTTGTGCGTACCCAGCAGGCCCCACTTCACAGTGCCGAGTTTCCGGGACCCACGGCAGACGTCGAATACCGAGCCGTCGGCTTCCGATAGCTTGGCATGCCATCCGGCATCCGGTGCGCCGAATGTCTCCACCGGCGTCCAGCATCCCATGTCGATTACTTGGTCCAAAGGGGCATCGACGGCCGGGCGTATAATCAAACCAGCACCCGGCACCGTGCGCACCAGATGGTGAAACTGGCGTTGGATAGCGGGCAGATCGGGAAAAATGTCCGCATGGTCGTACTCTAGGTTGTTCATCACCAGTGTTCGTGGGCGATAGTGCACGAACTTGGAGCGCTTGTCGAAGAAAGCGGTGTCGTACTCATCGGCTTCCACGACCAAGAACGGCTTCTTCCCAAGGCGGGCGGAAACACCGAAATTTTCCGGAACTCCGCCGATGAGAAAGCCGGGTTCCAGCCCTGCGTACTCGAGAATCCAGGCCAGCATTCCGCTGGTGGTGGTTTTGCCGTGAGTGCCGGCGACGGCGAGAATCCAGCGTTCTCGCAGCACCTGCTCGGCCAGCCATTGCGGGCCGGATGTATAGGGAAGCCCTTTGTTGAGCACATCTTCGACAAGCGGATTGCCGCGGGACAGGGCGTTGCCGATTACCACCATATCCGGGCGTGCGTCCAAGTGGCGCGGGTCATAGCCCTCCATGAGGTCGATGCCCTGCTCCAGAAGCTGGGTGCTCATGGGGGGGTAGACGTTGGCGTCCGACCCTGTTACCCGGTGGCCCATGGCCCGGGCGAGCAGGGCAATGCCGCCCATGAACGTGCCGCAGATGCCGAGTATGTGAATGTGCATAGGCACTATCGGGTCAATGGAAAGAGAGAGCCCTGGATACTGATCGCGACCCAGTAGAACATGATGGCTACCACCAGGCCCACGAACAGACGAGTGGCAAGCGCATGGCGGATGATATGACCGATGATAACCAGGCTCCAGACCACCAGCGCCAGGGCCAGCAGGTCGGCTAGCGAGAGTTGAGGCTGCCGAGTCTGCAGGTGAGTCCAGTAAATCGGAGGCAGCGCCAGGAGCGCCAGCACGGTTCCCGTCCCTGCCAGAGCGGAAAGGGTCTGTGGAACGCGCTCGGAATGTCCGTTCAGGTAGAGAAGAGACAGGGTAAGCACGGCAAGCAGCAGCGTGACCGTCACGCTTACCAGGGCTGCCGTCACCGCGTCGTACTGGACGAGCGCAAGCAGAAAGTTGCTCGCCGCGTAAGCGCCGAGGGTCAGATACAGCAGGAAACTCGACGCGGGCAAGTCCTGCGGGCCGCGCCGAAACAGACAGATGTCAACGAACACCCTGATTATCTCACGCACCTTCCACCACCCGGCCGGGCCCCTGTGATCATGTACCAGTCTTCCCCGAGCAGCCGCGCGGCCTGCTGCCCACCTGCCAACACCAGGTTCAAGATGATAACCCAAAAGTGGCCGTTGCCCGGGGCGGAGCACGACTCGTTGTCGCCGGCCGCGCAGAGCGCGGTGAGCGGCATGGGGCCGGCTGCATGATTCCCTGGTGGCGAAGGCTTTTGCGGCGTGAACAGCTGCGACCCAACCGGGAATGGCAGGAACTGTGCGAGCGCCTGCCGCTTCTCGAAGGCTACAGCGGGCAGGAAATGGATCGACTCCACGCCCTGACTGTAGAGTTCCTGGACAGCAAGGATATACAAGGCGCCGGCGGGCTTGAATTGAGCGGCGGCATGTGCAGGTTGATTGCCTTACAGGCCTGCGTGCCGGTGCTCAACCTCGGGCTTGCATGGTACCGGGGCTGGGTGCAGGTGCTGGTTTACCCCGACGAGTTCCTGGCCCGAGACGAGTATCAGGACGAGGCCGGCGTCGTGCATGAGGGCTCGTACGCGAGGATAGGCGAGTCCTGGGCATACGGTCCGGTCATTCTGTCCTGGCGCCACAGCGCTCAGGACGCCTTCGGCGGTGAAGGGGGAAATGTTGTCATTCACGAGTTCGCCCATAAGCTGGACGTGCTGAACGGAGGCCCGAACGGCATGCCGCCTTTGCACAGGGGTATGCGACCGGAAGCGTGGACGCGGGACTTCGAGCAGGCCTATGACGATTTTCTGCACCGTTGTGAGCGCGGCCAATCCCTGCCGTTTGACGAATATGCCGCGGCGGATCCCGGGGAATTCTTTGCTGTGGTCAGCGAGGCCTTTTTCGTGCAGCCGAGCCTGGTGCGGGCGGTCTACCCGCAGGTGTATGCACACCTCGCGCAATTCTATCGCCAGGAGCCCCACGCACGGGCCGCGGCTCGTCAGAATATCCCACCCGCATGGGACTAACGCTGCTGGGAGGTGACCTGGACATGGACAATCGCCGAGAGGTTGCCCGCATTCTCGCCGAAATCGAGGCGGAGTTGCGCCAGGCACACCTGTGGGAGAACCACCCGCCCAGGGGTTCGGCTCTGGCGAGCACGCTGCCGTTCTGCTTCGACACGCTGGCCTTTACCCAGTGGCTGCAATGGGTGCTTCTGCCGAAGATGACAGCCATCATGGAGAAAGGCCTGGCGCTGCCGGCCGACAGCCGCATCGCACCGATGGCAGAGGAGTGCCTGTCCGATCTCTCCGTGCCACCTGACCGGCTGATGGGCCTGCTGCGCCGCTTAGATGCGCTGATTTCCGACTCCCGCCCCGGGTAGCGTCACCCCTCGCGTCGACGCTCGCAGCCGCGCCCTTGGGGTGCATCCGAGAGGCGGAACTGGTAGTGCTAACTGCCTTCGGCCTGACTCAACGTGTCCCGGTCTTTCAGCCTCGCAAGATCCTCCCGCACGCCGTTCAGAGAAGCCTGAAACATGGCGTTCTCTTCGTCGTTCAGGTCTAGCTCAATGACTTTCTCCACGCCGCCCTTGCCTAGAATGCACGGCACGCCCATGGCTAGATTCTCCTCACCATACTCTCCCTCCAGAATGGTCACGGTGGGCAGCACCCGTTTTCGATTTCGGGCGATGGCGTCTGCCATATGGGCAACAGCCGCGGCGGGCGCGCCGTAGGCACTGCTGGTCTGCTTGAGGGCCAGAATCTCCGCACCGCCGTGGCGCGTGCGCTCGATGATGCGTTCGATAGCGTGGTCGCTGAGGAAGTGACTGATGGGTATGCCAGATACGGTGCTGTAGCGCACAAGCGGCACCATGCCGTCTCCGTGACCGCCCAGCACCATGGCATCAATGTCCCGGACGGAGAAACCGGTTTCCATGGCCAAGAAGCTGACCATGCGCGAGGTGTCGAGTACGCCGGCCTGGCCGAAAACCCGGCTGCGCGCCCAACCGCTGTGTTGCCACGCGCGGTAAGTCAGTACGTCTACCGGGTTGGAGACAACCAGCACCATGGCCTGCGGGGCGTGAGCCAGGACGTCGTCCATGACGGAGTCGATGATTCGGACGTTGGTGTCGAGCACGTCGGAGCGCGACATGCCCGGCTTTCGAGGGATCCCCGCCGTTATAACTACCAGCTCGGAGTCCTTCATGGCCGCAGGGTCGGAGCCGCCCTCCACGCGGGTGTCGAAGCCGAAAAGTGGCGCTGACTCGTGTATGTCTAAGGCCGCCCCCTGCGCGACGCCCTCGCGTACGTCCAGCAGCTGTATCTCCCGACAAACATCTATTTTGGCCAGAAAATGAGCAGTGGATTCGCCCACCCGACCTGCGCCAACAATGCTTACTTTTTGCATTTCACTATGTCCTCGCGTTGCGGCACCCACGTCCGCTTAGTGGCAGCCGCTCGGTCCTGAGTTCCGGTGGTCATTCCAAATATAGTCAGGCCAAACGGCAGTCGCGAACCGCCGGCGTATCCGCGCTAGCATAGCCGCTCATGGACTGGCTACTCCTGGCACTGCTGTGCGCCTTCAGCCTGGCGTCTGCGGACGCCGTCAGCAAGCGCCACTTGGGGGGCTATTCGGGGCCGGAGCTGGTGCTTGTGCGATTCACTGTCTCGGGACTGCTGCTGGCACCGCTGCTGTTGCTGAACCCGATTCCTTCCGTGCCGCTCATTTTCTGGGCTTGGGTGGCTGCCCTCGTCCCCCTGGAGCTGACCGCCATGTGGCTCTACGTCCTGGCCATCCGCGACACCCCGCTCAGTCATTCCCTGCCGTATCTCGCTTTCACGCCGGTGCTCACCACGCTCACGGGCCTGCTGTTCCTCGGAGAACGGGTATCGCTGCCCGGTCTTATGGGTATTCTACTGGTTGTTTTGGGGGCCTACCTGTTGAATATCGGGCATGCCCGGGGTGGTGGCTTGAAGGCCTTGCTGGCGCCTTTCCCGGCCATCCTGCGCGAGCGGGGATCGCGACTTATGCTGGCGGTAGCCGTTCTCTACAGCCTCACAGCGGTCATGGGCAAGGGTGCGCTCCAGTACATGTCGCCGCAGACCTTCGGGCCGCTTTACTGGTGCATCCTGGGGCTGGCAGCGCTGGTGGTCTTCAGCGTCGGTCGTCCGGGACTGGCCCGGGTGCTGGTGCGGCGCCCGGCCATGCACCTGCTGATTGGGACGCTGATGGGCGTCATGGTAATCACGCACTTCATGGCCCTGGACAGCGTGGAGGTGGCCTACATGATCGCAGTCAAGCGAACCAGCCTGCTGTTCGGCATCCTCTACGGTGCGCTGCTATTCGGGGAGCATGGGTTGCTCAGAAACATCATCGCGGGGTCGCTCATGTGTATCGGCGTGGCAGCGATCGTTCTTGGGGAGCTGGCCTAGCCCGGATTTGCTCAGGGTGCAGTGACACGGCGGACTGAGAAATCCGGGCTAAATAGCTGCGCTCAAAAGTCGATCACGGGCAGGTTAGCCCCTGAGTAGGAGCCTGGGAGGGGCGTTGGCGCAGCGGCGTAGATGGCGGGCGGCGCATGGAAAGCGGAAGTCCGTCATCTCCGCTTCTCGCCAGGTCAGGGATGG